>PQAL01000005.1 GCA_003105035.1 Anaerolineales bacterium
TTCTCTTTGGGTCAGGATGAGCTTCTTCAACGCTTCATTCCTTCCCTGGCCCGCATCAATCCCAAATTCGAGCCGGGCTGGGTGAACAAGACCTGGCTGTACCGCACAAAGTATGCCCAACCCGTCCCATTACTGAACCACTCGCGCAATATTCCCGCCATCCAGACCCCCATTCCAGGCCTTTATTTCGCCAGTATGAGCCAGGTCTATCCATGGGATCGTGGTACGAACTTCGCGGTTGAGATCGGCCGTAAGGCTGCCCACATCATGCATGAAGGTCAAGTTTCGCTCACCAGGTAATCAAACCTCATAAAAGTTAATATCATCCTTTCTGACGTACCAGCCTGCTGGTCAATTTGATCTTACCTGTCGCCAAATTAAGGCTCACCTGACCGGACTGGTATAATCAGCCTGGATTGGAGGTTTTCATGGCCGAACCGCTGAGTAACTCAAAACCTGGTCTCCTCGAAGCGCCTGTGCTTTCTCGTATCCGCCGTAATCATGCTCTTGAACATGCCACATTGCACGTTTTATCCTCTCGTTTACCCCACACCGCCCTGATGGGTCACTCTGATATGGGTGGTTTTTGGATCATTGGTGAAGTCTCACCTGAAGACTTACATGCAGCTGTCCAGGAAGCGCTCACCCGCCTGCGGGCAGGTGAAGCTGATCTGGCAGTCCATCCCAACTGTGGTACGAATTATGTCACTGCGGGGGTTCTGGCAGGATTATCGGGAGCTGCTGCCATGCTGACAGCCGGCAGGCGATGGCAGGACAAACTTTCGCGCTTGCCATTGGCGGCTTCCCTGGCTACGCTTGCCCTGATCGCTGCGCAACCTCTGGCCCTATCCATTCAACGCCACATCACCACTTCGGGTCAGCCTGGATCCCTGGAGGTCGTGGCGATCACGAACAAAACCCAGGGCCGCATGACTTTGAACCGCATCGAAACAAGAGGCTAGATTTGGCTGACGAAGGACCCGAGATTTACTTGTTTGATGGCGATGATGAGTTTGCCATCAACGCCTCTATCGCCAAGATCATCAGCCATCTTGGCGAGCCAAGCATCGCCGACATGAATACCATCCGCTTGGATGGCAGGTTAGCCAGCTTGGCGCAGCTCAAAGATGCCACGGCCAGCGTGCCTTTCCTGGCCTCCAGGCGCCTGGTGATACTCACCCACCCCACTGCCCGTTACAGGGAAAAAAGTGAGCAGCAGGAATTTATCGGTTACCTGGCAAATCCAAAACCGACCGCGAAGCTGCTCCTGGTGGAATATGATTTTTTGACTAAAGATAAATTCCGTAAGGTAGGCAAGCTGCACTGGTTGGAAAAATGGGCTCTTTCACCAGAACAGGCTCACCGGGTATTTGTCCGCCACCATTCCCAACCTGGAGGGGCCTTGATGGTGAAGTGGATCCAGGATAATATCAAGGCTGCAGGCGGGCAGATCACCACCCCTGGTGCGGTGGCCCTCGCCAGTCAGGTCGGCGATGACACCCGCCTGGCTTCGCAGGAAATCGATAAACTTTTAACCTACACGAGCTTCTCCCGCCCGGTGGATGAAGACGATGTCGAGCACCTCACACCCCTGACCGCCAGGATCGGCGATTTTGATCTGGTGAATGCCATTCGCGATCGCGATCAACGCCGTTCCCAGGCCCTGCTTCACCGCAGCCTGCAAGACGAAGATCCCTTACGGATATTTTCAAGTATTATTTTTCAAATTAGGGCGTTGCTTGTTGCCAGGGAGATCCTGGACGAGCATGGCACGGTGGATGAGTTCCCCAGGTCGTTAAAGATCAGTTACTACCCTGCAAAAATCGCCATGGAAAGTGCCAATCGATTCTCCGCAAAATTCCTTGAGCATATCTATCATCGTTTACTGGATTTTGATGAAGCGATTAAATCGAGCCAGATGGAGCCGGATTTAGCACTTGAGCTTCTCGTAGTTGAGCTTACGAGCTAGCCGGACCATTACTTGTATTTACCCCCAGCCAGAAATGATTCGGTAATACCGAGCGGGTGACCCTGATCTCGATACCCGAGCCTTTCCAGGCGGTCTCACCCAGTGTTTTTGGGTGCACGAGACACAGGTTAGGTGCTTTTCCATATTTAGTATTGTAATACTCAACCGCCTTTTTGATTTTGGTGGTTAGGTCAGAGTGCTTATCATTGTCATACCACAGCATCCCAATGTTCATTACAACACCTCCATAAACCTCTCATCGTTCTTTTTACCTGTAATCAGTATAACAGAACATATGTTCTATGTCAAGAGGTTTTTAGAATATATGTACTGATTATGCAGGATGTGTACCAGCTTTTTAAAAATTTTGCTTGGAATATTAGGAATTCTTTCCCCTTATATGGAAATTCTCCCCAAACATATCGACACCAATTACTACTCTTCTGGCCGAATTCACCCTTCTTAGTTGTGAAACGAAAGGATCAATTTGATTCCTTGTTTATTTTTTTAACATATTTCCGTCAAAGGGAATACGACCAAATAAGGTTTACTGTGACTTGCCCAGTTTCTTTCCCTCATCTATCGTCTCACACTTTTGGCGCTTGGAGGTCAGGGCTGTCTTGTCTTCCTCCAATTCTGCTCTTACAAAGCTTGTCATATCGTAAAATTCTCACTTTTGAAATTACTGTAATGCAATCCGCTTCGCGCCGTAAACTTCAACACGCAATCGTCCGGTTCGGTCACACCACCGGAGTAGTCTGTCCTTTAATAGCGCTCATGACAATTAGCGCAATGTCATTATTGGTATCGGAATTCAAAAATTCCACATCCTTAAAACCGAGATGATCCTTTGCCCATTTTGCCCACGGTTGCCATATTTCTTTAGGTTCTTCCATATCATAACAAGCGGTGATTTCTACAATTCCGGTCTTTTCCCAAAGATGCCGCCACCAATTCTTGCTGTGAAAGCTGAACATATCCCCCTCCCAATGCTCTTTAAGCGTTTCGGGATAGCCTTTATCAAATTCTCTCGTCAAACCCGGAACCACGATGCCAAATTGACCACCGGGTTTTACCAACTTTGAGTATGTGCAAGGGAAATACGTTTCATCCGCTCCATAATATTCGTAGCTATCTATTGATATCGCAGCGTCGAAGAATCCCTCGGCATAAGGCAGGGCATGGGCTTCCGCATGGATGGGAAACACCAGTTCGGCTACGCCGGCTTCCTCAATGCGTTTGAGGTTCTCTGTCGCACTAATCCACAAGTCGTTGGCAAATACCGTTACGTTAAATTCTTTCGCCAGAAATACTGAAGTAATGCCCTTTCCGCAACCCATGTCAAGAACCTTCATACCCGGGTTTAATTCTATGTGTTCGCACAATTCCTCAAGCAGCCACAGTGGATTAGGTCCCATCCAGTTTTCACTAACCCAGTTACTATCGTATTTTTCTGTTCTCGGATATTTTTTCATCCCGTTATCCTCCTCGTCTTGTCTATAAACAGTATCCCATCACGTAACTAAAACGTAGAGCGCATTGCTTTATTTTAAGTCTAAGGGCAGAAACAAAACAGTACGACATTTTTACGATTTTCACACATTGGATATTTACTCTTCAACTTCGAAAAGCTTTATCTACTGGATTTTCATACCCTCACTCTTTTACCCTTGACATCAATGCTACCGTCTCAACGTGATATGTCTGGGGAAACATGTCAAAGAGTGTTAGGTTATTGAGCTGATATCCCCCTGCAAGCAGTTGTTGACTGTCCCGCGCCAGGGTCGCTGGGTCGCACGACACGTAAGCTAAGCGCTTGGCCCCTTGTGCCAGCACCCCCTCCACTACTTTAGATCCCAGCCCTGCCCGAGGCGGGTCGAGTACGACCACATCTGGATGAAAATTCACCGATGCAAGCACCTGTTCTACAGGAGCTTCATATAACTCCACATGATCAAATTCATCCAGGTTGATCGTGAAATCCTCACATGCCTGTGGAGACACCTCGATTCCTACCAGGCGCTTCACTTTCAAGGCCAGAAAAGCGCTGAATAGGCCCACGCCGCTATACGCGTCCAGCACGGTCATCTCTTTTTCCAGCGGCAGGTGACCCAGCAGGTGCTGCACCATAGCCTGAGCCTGCAGGCTGTTAACCTGGAAAAATGACCCCGCTGAAACATGGAACTGCCGATCCAGCACTGCCATCATTACATGGATGCTGCCTGCGAGTACGGTAAAACCACTCTGTCCTGCCTGGACGATCGAGACCGGCAGGTTTTCTATGCTGAAATCGACTTCTGCCGCATCGTTACTTTCCAAGATGATCATCAGCTCTTCATCTATACCCTGGCGGATGCTCACCCGCTCCAGGCCAGCGATGGGCTCCAGCTCAATCTGTGGCCATAGCAAATTGATACCAGCTTCGGGCAGGTAGCATTCCACAATGACGAAGGTCTGGTTGGAACGCGCTTTCTGGAACCCGAGCCTGCCATCCTGTGTCAGATGGAATTGGATCGAGTTCCGGTAGTTCCATGCCACTGGAGCAGGTACCACGTCGATCTGCGGTAAATTGTGCAAACCTCCAATCCGTTCCAGCTGTTCCTGCAGGATCATTTTTTTAGCTTCCACTTGGGCGGCATAATCCATGTGCTGGTAATGGCAGCCTCCGCAGGTATAAAAATGCTGGCAGCGCGGCTCCACCCTACCTGGGGATGATTCCAGAACCTCGAGCAGCTGGGCTCTGCTAAACTTGGGTTTATCCTCAACCAGCCGTATCTTCACTCGCTCACCCGGGATGGTATATGGCACAAATGTCACCCTGCCGTCTGGCAATCTCCCCAGCCCATCCCCACCATACGCCAGGCTTTCAATCTTCACCTCAAACGTATCCGGCATCTTCTCCCAGCCCTTTAAACACAGAGACGCCCCTCTGGGGAGCGTCTCTGTATAGTAAATTTTGTCTACTTGCCTACCATGAATTCATCGATCCCGCCCAGCAGGTTCTCCAGGTCGCTCATCTGGATTTCCGCCATGTGGGCGATACGGAAGGTTTTGCCTTTTAGGTCACCGTATCCATTCGCCAGCCTGAGGTTGCGCGGCCCGACAAACTTATTGAACTCGGCGCAGTCGAAGGTCGGTGGGTTGACAACCACGGTGATGGTCTGTGACCGGTAGCCTTCTGGGGCGAACAGTGGCCAGCCTTTCTTCGTTGCCCATTCCTGTGAGAACCTGGCCATCGCGCTGTGGCGGGCGAAGCGATTTTCAATCCCCTCAGACAGCATGCGGTCAATTTGATAATCCAGGGCGAAGATCAAAGACATGGC
Source organism: Anaerolineales bacterium (assembly GCA_003105035.1). Lineage (NCBI taxonomy): Bacteria > Bacillati > Chloroflexota > Anaerolineae > Anaerolineales > Anaerolineales bacterium. The sequence continues at coordinate 5,293 of PQAL01000005.1, forward strand.
GGGTGTCATCGGCGTGGTATCTTTGAGGCGGTGCTTCTCCAAAAGCAGGTAGTCAAAATACCAGCCCCTGAACGGCACTTCCGCAGCACGCGCCATTGCCCGGTCATTGACGCCGACCAGGGCGATCCCGGGTGGCAGGCCTAAGCATTTTTGCGAAGAGGTGAACAGCACATCCAGCCCCCAGTCATCCATCTCGATTCTCGTACCAGCCAGGCTGGATACTGCATCGACCGCGATCAAGGTATCCGGGCTCACCCGGTGGACCACTTCAGCGATTTCCTTGACCGGGTTCTGCACACCGGTGGACGTCTCGTTATGTACGATCGTGATCAGCTCGTACTTTTGTTTCTTGAGGGCTTCTTCCACCATCTCGGGCAGGATGGCTTGCCCCATGGGTACTTCCACCTTATCTGCCAGCTTGCCGTTGGCAATCGACACGTCATACCAGCGCTTGGCGAAAGAACCATTCACACAGTTCAAGACACGCTCTTTAGCCAGGTTACGCACCGCCGATTCCTGTGCACCACTGCCTGAATTGGTCATGATGAAGATGCGGTATTGGGTGAAGAAAATCTGGCGTAACTTATCAGCTGCCCGCTGAAAAATTGCCTCAAAATCTTTACTGCGGTGAGGCATCATCGCTCTCGTCTGTTGCTGGAGAACATCCGGCGAAACATCTACCGGGCCAGGTACGAACATCGGTGACATTATTACCTCCTTAGGATAAAGATGTGAGATTTTTAATAGAAGCAATTTTATTCTACCACCCATGGGTATTTTATAATATATGCATGCGTCGCTTTTTCGGAATGATTTTCATCCTCATTGTAGCCGCGGGTTGTGCTGGCTTACCAATCTCGCTCCTTCCCACTGCCACACCTACCGCCTCCTTACAGCCCACACTTTTTGCGACCGCATCACTAACTGCAACACCTTCACCGGCCGCAACTGCCAGCCTGGTTCCAGCCACAAGCGTACCAGTCACCCCGCCTACGCCGTCATCGGGCACCTTCGAAGTCCTCTACCATCCGGATGATGTGCTCTATGTGGGTGATCAAATCAGCTTCGAGGTGGTTTCGCTTCCTGGAGTGAATGTACAGGGTTCTTCTCTGCGGGTGCAGATCGATCCACCCTCTGAGACAATCCTCGGGCCTGTTGATTTCGGTCCATGGGGCATTGCAGGCCGTTCTGAAGCCTCCATGATTTGGGCCTGGGATACGAGTAATCTCCAACCAGGCTACCATAACCTCGAATTCAGTGTCCAGCCTCAAGGGATTACCTGGTCTGAGCGGGTTAACTTGCTGCCTCGTGAGGATATGCCACCCGACCAGGCGGCTGCCCATTGGGTGGAGACACGCTCCGCATGTTGTGCCATTAATTACATCACTAACACTGCCTCTGAGCGTGATCTTACACAGCTCACCACATCAATAGATTCCCAGGCTCAGGACGCCATGCAAAAAATGAGTGCCAGCTTTACTGAGCCTATCACCATAACCATCCTGCCCCGCTTGCTGGGGCATGGTGGTTTCACCGCCAGCGAGATAAGCGTATCCTATCTGGACCGAAATTACGCTGCAAATTTATGGGAGTTCGTGGTGCATCACGAAATGATTCACGCCATCGACGCCCACCTGGAAGGTGATTTCCGCCCAACTATCTTCGTGGAAGGCCTGGCAGTCTACATGACTGGGGGGCATTATAAGCCTGAACCGCTGATGCCCCGCGCGGCTGCATTGTTACCTGTCTACACCAATATGTATATCCCCCTGATTACCCTGTCTGACGATTTTTATGCCCAGCAGCATGAAATTGGTTATCTTGAAGGGGCTGCACTAATCGAATATATGGTTAAAACCTATGGTCAGGAAGCCTTCTTAGCTTTTTACCGTGATATCCATACCCGTTCTGGGGAGGCTCAATCGGCTTCAATTGACGCGGCTCTCCAGGCTCACTTTTCAATTTCCTTCGCTCAGCTAGAGCAGGATTTCCTGGCTGCCCTGCAGCAGGAGCCTGACACCTCCGCTTGGGTGGATGACATCACCCTGACTGTCACGTATTATGATACGATGCGCCGCTATCAGCAGCTGCTCGACCCGTCTGCGTATTTCCGCACGGCGTGGCTGATGGATAACAAAAGCATGCGCGAACGCGGCATCGTTGCCGATTACCTGCGCCACCCGCACACTCCCACCAACCTCGCCCTTGAAACCCTGTTCATCACCGCCCATCAGCACATGTCCAACCAGGATTACACCTCTGCCAGGCGCATGCTGGAGTATATCAACCTGGTACTGGATGGCCTCGTGCGCGATGCGTTTGAGCCCTTCTCCATCTCTCAAATAGCCTCCGACTACCTTGCGATTGTAAATACACTTTTGGAATCAGGTTATGAAGTGCAACGGCTCAACGTAAGTGGGAATACTGCGTCGTGTGAGGTCACAACATCCACGGGGCCAACATTGACGACCGTGAATCTGTCACGCACCAATGGCGCGTGGATGATCACCCCGTAAACACCAAGAAACCGTAATCTAATTTTATTGAGGCTGATTGCTGAGCGTGATGATCGCCATCAAGATTGCCAGGTTGCCGATCGATCCGAGCATGAGCATGCCAAAACTTTCCAGCCATTTTGCCTGGTAGCGTATGGCGATGATCACCGTTGAGAAGACAAACAGCAGGAAGGTGAGCATTACCACCATACCAATCGAAAATGCACCCAGGATTGCGATGGGGATGAATGTCCCCGTGATGATCCAGGTCGTTCGAAACCAGCCAGCCGTCTTCATTCGCAAGCAAGAAAAGGCGGTTACGAAACCAATCGTTCCCAACAAAGTCCAATCGACCAGTACCAGACCCGGCAGTGGCCAGAGTGGTGCGGATCCGATCTGTGCCTGGGAGAGGTAGGTGAGCACTGCCCCAAAAAATGTGATGACTGCCGCACTAAATGCCAGTAACAAGGCGATCAGGTCTGGCCAGGGTCTCTTTGGCCTCAGATCTGTGTTCATCGTGTCACCCTTATCGGCAATAACCCAACGCAGAGAAGATGATATCGAATGGCGACACACAGTACAGGCCTCCACCAGGGTTCCAGGGCTGGTCGATGAACACCAGCAAGGCGATCACCAGCACCAGGATCACTAGCAAGCACCCGCATCCCGCCAATAACCACGAGTTTATCGGCTTCCTTTCAGCCTCTTCAACGGGTGTTGCTTCCATTACCCGCGGCTGCGGAGCAGCCACGCCACTCGTTTGAGGCTTCTTGATTTCAACTGGTGCTTGGTAACTCTCTACCGGTACAGGAATGGCAGCTACCGGAGTTCGCCCTATGTCAGCTGCGCTCGGCACAGTGAGGTCGACCATGGAGGGCTCACCCTCAAAGACCATGCCCACGTTATCCCCGAACATCAAAATCTCACCCACTGCCAGCACATGCGGACCGATCAGGCGCTGCCCATCAATATAGGTCCCATTGGTTGAATTCAGATCTTCAATCGTGTAGCGCCCATCTTCCAGTGTCAAATGAGCGTGCCTCCGCGAAACTTCAGCATCATTGATCACGATATCATTGGTAATATCTCGCCCGATGGCTATCTCGGTTTTCTTCAGCTCATAAATTTGGCCAGGGTTAGGCCCCTGTCTGACCACCAGCCGGTACTGTGCCTCTGCCATATCTGCCTCCTTGCTGATCTTGCTGGATTAACTGGTATCGTGATCCTGCTACCAATATTAATGATTATTACCGGTAATGTCAAACGGGCTAACCTTGGGTTCTAGCTTACCAACTTCATCCCGCAGTACTGGCAGAACTGCGCATCCGCTGAGGATGTTCTCCCGCACTGAGGGCACACCTGCAGGTGCTCTGCAGGAGCCAATTTCTGCCTGCGCTGCAGAATCCGGATGCGTTTGGGCTCCTTGGGCTGCTTTATTCGCTTTCTTGGCAGGTATTTTTCTGCATTGGCTTCTCCGACAGCTGTTGGCAGGAGATCCCCATCGACTTCGACCGCTTCAGCCGCTTGAGCTCCACTGCTCGTGTCGATCACAATTTCACCTGCAGTTGTGATCCACTCATCCGGCACAAAGGCAGGCTCAATTTTCCCTGCTGGTAATCCTTCCTGTTTCTTTCTCGGTTTTCGTTTAGGCAGCTTTGCACTAATCGTCCGGGCGTATTCCTTACCCCGCGTGAATGCCTGCAATGATAAATCGCGCATTTGCTTGGGGGTGAGGTGTTTGCCTCCCAGGTACCAACCCAGGATGGCATGCCCCACTACGTAAGTCCCCGAATAGGCGATCGCTACCTTGGGTATGATCCCCCAGCCTGGCACCAGGCCAACCAGGCTGCGCGCCGCCTGCCTCCACACGAATCCGCCTCCGATGACGCCCCCGAACTCAGTCACATAATCCTGCCAGCGCGTGGAGAATCCCACCAGCAAGCCTAGTTTGTACGCCATAAATGCCTGCGATTTGGTTAAGATCACCAGGTCGGTCAAGTTTAACGGCAGGTCCAGCACGGGCACAATCTCAGCCAGCCCGGTGCTGAAGGAATAGGCGGCGTTCGAAAAACAGGTTTCATTGATCAGCTGGTGGGCAATCGTCAGCCGGAACAAGGGGAACAACCTGCCTAGCGCCAGGTGTCGGTGGGGAAGCATCTCCAGGATTACCGGCACAAATTCGTTAACTAAAAAAGCACTATCATTTGCCGGTCCAGCCAGCAACCTGGCGACGGGCCACTCCTGAGCGGTACTGATTGCCTTGTTTTCATCCGGAAAGCCTATTTGATTAATAAAGACCAGCAAGTTTTTGCCCGCCTCGCTCCATTTTCTAGCTAAGCCCAGCTCTTCTGCCAGATCCTCGTGCCTGGCATCAACCATCAAGATGATCAGGTCAGCGGTAAGTGTCTGGCTGGCCATCTCCACGATGGAGATCATGATCGTCGACTGGGTATGGATATCCGCTCGTTTTGGGTCTGTGCGTAGCTGCTCAGCCAGGGCATGCCTCCCCGATCCCTCCGCACCCACCAGGGCAAGCCTAAGTGGATAGATCGCCGAATCCCTGATTGGCTTCAGGTCGACCTCTTTGATGTTATTCCAGACCGAGGAAATATCCTTTAATCCTGGCACTTCACCTCACCAGCGAATGCATCGCTTATTTTTACTACACTTCTTATATCATTATACCGCTTGAAAGGTTCAGGCTTTGCGATAAGCTGCCTTCCCCGCTCGATACGCGCCGTGCTTGTTGAGCATAGGCGCAAGCTCAACCATAATCTGAACATGACCAATATTTCCCTGCTATGCAATTATTGGAGATCTCTTAGAAAAAAGGGGTGCTGGACGATTCGATTCTCTACTGAAAATTACAGGGCAATCAATCCATTCTGTAAACCGAGTTTGACCGTCTCCAGCCGGTTGGTGGTTCCCATTTTATTAAAGATAATTGACAGATGGAACTTCACTGTATGGGCGCTGATTTTCAGCCTGGCTGCGATCTGTTTATTCGTCAATCCCAACGCCAGTAACTGCAGGATCTCCAGCTCGCGGCTGGTGAGCGGTTCTATCTCATCCCCACTCCGCCTCGTCCTGGCCTCCCCCACGGCATACATCCGGTTGATCCAGGCAGGGCTTGCCACAACCAATCCTTCATTCAATGCATGGATGCTGGCCAACAGCTCCGCCTGGGTCGTTTCCGGATCCAATATGCCCCAAGCCCGAACCTTGAGCTCTTTGATCGAACGTACTTCCTCCGGGTCATCGTGCAGCACCAGGACGGCTGTTGTCTCCGTTATCACCGTCTTGAGATCAACGAACGCTTCGACCTGTTCAACCAGGGATCCAGGCGCCCAGACGATAACATCGCAATCCAATGAAGTTTCATCTATCTCGCCTGGTTTGCCTGCTTCTGCCACGACCCGGATCTGCGGGTCCTCGCTTAATAAGGCCCGTAAACCTGCCCTGATTGCTATCGCTGGTGCAATTATGGTAATGCGGATCAACTTCACCTCGTGGATGTATTATATCTTCCGATACAGCCTCGCCACGCTTGCCCGAGGTACTCCCTTGAAAGCAATAACGCTATTTCCGCTCACCAATCACCACCGAGATCGTCTTGGGTTGCCCGCCCCGCATGATTTGCAGGCTGAGCGATTTTCCGACTTTATCTCCACTCAAGTGGACCATTAATGCATCGTGGTCAGGGGTCGCTTGCCCCTCGATTGCTACCAGGATATCGCCTACGATAAGGCCACCTGTTTCTGCCGGGCTCTCCCTTTCAACGGTGACCAACAACAAGCCTGTCGCTTGCTCCCGTCCAAGGGCTTTGCTCAGTTCAGGCGCCAGCTCCACCTGCTGTGAACGGATGCCCAGGTAACCGCGCTTGATATATCCAAATTTTGCCAGGTTCTCCGCATCCGACCAGACCAGGAAGGCTGGAATGGTGATCGCAACACCATGCGCCAGGCCGGAGGTGTTCAAACCCACCACCCGTCCTTCCGTATCCACCAGTGGACCTCCCGAGAAGCCTGGAAAGGGCACCGCATCTGTACGCAGGTAGCGTTCCAACATTCCGCCTCGCCCGGTTCGCACTGGACCACCGATGGCACTGATGATACCCAGGCTGGCCTCGATCCCCTCCTCGCTCGGTCTACCCAGGGCAATTACCAGCTGACCGATGCGGGTATCCTGGTTTACTTTCTCGGCGGGTGAGGCGGCAGCCTCAGCCAGTCGTATGAGAGCTAGGTCGTTACCCGGATCCCTGCCGGCGATGCTGGCATTAATTTCCCTTCCATCAGCCAACCTCACCGAGATATCCTCATCCCTCTCAACCACATGATCAGCGGTTATGATGAGATCATGAGCATAAACGATGCCGCTGGCTGGCATCCGCCGCCTGGCATTTACCAGCACGGTTGCTTCCCCAGCCTTTTCAACGGCCTTCACCAGGGCGTCAGAGAGCGTATTCAGAGTTCCAGTATCACTTGCCATAAACAACCTCCAATTAACCTTCAAATATTTGTGCATGCATAATTCCATGCTTTCTGCACTTTTTTAGTATATCCATACTCGATATTGCCTGCATCTTCCATCTGGCTAGCTTGCCCCTGTATATCTGGGTAGGTAAGATTACCAGCCTTTGTTCATGCTCCTAACAAAGCTGTAAGCTTGCACTGTTCAACCTTGCTGTTTACCCTAACCTTGGCTACAATTACAGACCAGACCAATGGAACTTCAACATATTGGGCGCTATGATATTAAATCTTTGATTGGGCAGGGCGGCATGTCGACCGTCTACCTGGGCTATGACCCGCGCTCTCAGCGTGAAGTGGCCATCAAGATCCTCCCCCCTTATTATTTACATTCCACCAAATTCCGTGAGCGTTTCGAGCGCGAGGCCTTGATGATTGCCCTGCTTGAACACCCCGCCATCGTGCCGGTCTACGATATGGGTGAGGAGGAAGGCCAGCCGTACATCGTCATGCGTTACATGTCAGGCGGCTCTCTGGGTGACAAGCTAAAAAAAGGTCCCATCCCCCTGCGTGAGTGCATGGAAATGTACCTCCGCCTGGCCCCCGCCATGGACACTGCCCATGCCAGGGGCGTCATCCACCGCGACGTTAAGCCCGACAATCTGCTTTTCGATAAATACGATAATGTTTTCCTTTCCGATTTCGGACTCGCCCGCTTGCGTGAAACCATCGGTTTTGCCAACATTTCTGATGGTAGCATCATGGGCACTCCAGCTTATATGAGCCCAGAGCAGATCCAGGGTGAGCGCGAGATAGACGGGCGTTCGGATATATATTCCATGGGTGTTGTGCTCTACCAGATGCTCAGCGGAGTCGTCCCATATAATGGCGCGACAGCTGCTTCGGTCATGATGATGCACCTGGTCAACCCCGTGCCTCAGGTACGCGACCAGAATATTAGCCTGCCAACAGGCATCCAGGCCGTGCTCGATACCGCCATGGCCAAAAAACCAGAAGACCGTTTTCAGACTGCAAGTGAGTTTGCTAAGGCGATCCAGGCAGTGACTACAGGTGTGCAACGTAAGCCTGCGGTCCAGAGCAGCGCTGCGCCTGCCAGCCGCGCAGCGCGCAATGCTTCAGTACCCGTTTCCACTCCGCCTCCCATGTCTGCCACCTCTAATGTGGTTTCAACCCCAGCCTCAAAGCCTGAGATTGCTAAATCCAGCAAACCCATACCATCTGGCACACCTCCTGGAGGCCAGGTACTTTCTACTCCCCCTGGAGGGATCTCCGCTGCGCGCCCAGGAGCCCAACCAGCTCCGGTCATCAAGCGCCGCTTCATCCTCCCGGTTTGGGGTTGGATCCTGAGCCTGGTGGTGCTTCTCCTTTTAGCAGTTCTCCTGATCCTGTTGTCACGCGGTTATTTTCCTTTTTGGGGCACTCCAACCTTGAATGCTACCACCACCGAAGCTCAAATCAGCCCACCACCGACTGCAGGGCAAACCGTTCCCGCATCATCGCCATCATCAAACACCTTTGGCCAGGCAGATAAGCTTGCTTTTATCCGGTCATCCGATATTTGGGCCTCCAACCTGGATGGGTCCAGCCTGTTGCAGCTCACCACGGATGGCGATCTGAAATCCAACCTGCATTGGACACCCGATGGCCAGTCAGTGATTTATACTTCCGGCAACTGCATCAACCTGGTCGGCTTGCAGACCAGAGAAGTCCTCACCCTCACCTGCTTTCCAGCAGTGACGGCCATTAACGCTTTCGATATTTCCCCGCTTGGCCAGCAGGTCGCACTGGGGTTGGATGGGACCAACCTTTACCTGCTCCCCTATGCCCAGCTGTTCAACTTGCCACAAGAAAGCCAACCTGCCAATGTCCAGGCTCTCGCTAGCTGTGCCAGCTTTGCACCATATACGACCGGTGATGTGATTAAATCAGTGAGTTGGTCCATGGCTGGAAATCAGCTGGCCATGTTGCTTTCCGCCCTGGTGGATGGCATCTCTCGCGACCAGGTCCGTGTACTCGATTTTAATAATTGCACCCCAGTGCCGCCCACAATAAAGGATATCTTACCCACCCATTTCCTGTTTACCCTGCGCGGTTATTTCGACCGCCCACAGCTCACCAGTCTCTCATTGAACAATCGTGGTCAATTATTGCTCAACGGATCAGCGGATAGTGGTTTTGGCGACCTGCAGCTCTACAACCTGGATCAAGGCCAGAGCCAGCCATTGGCCCCCAACGGTGACTGTTGCTACCGCGATGCACATTGGAGCCCTGATGGCTCATACCTTTTCTATTCCCATCAGGCTGAACCTGGGGGTGAGATCAGCTTGTATTACATCCCTGCCGCCAGGTTAGGAGAACCCGCTTCATCTACTACATCTCTGGCTTTACCGGTGGGTTTTCTTGAAGACAGCCAGGCATCACTCCAGCCTGCCCTGCGCGAAATACGACAGTAAAGAATAAACGTATAAGCTTGATTTTTAATATATCTGGCATTTTATTTCTTCGTCAGAGGTAAAAATGTTACACTGTGCCGTTCTATAAGAATCCGGCTACGAGTAGAATTCCCCGCGCGATCATAGGCATATACATATACTTGGTAGATAGAATTTGAAATAAGGTCATTGCCATTAAAAATAACTTGATAAGGTGGAGAAGTCACGCTGCCAATTACAACATAATCAGGTGGCGTTAAGAAATGATCCCATAATTTGAACACCACACTTGCAACTTGATCATTATCGCTGGCTGTTGCTTCGAACTTGATCACACCACCCAAAGTTATGTACGTCACTTCGTTTCCAACTGGACCTACCCAATGTACAGTAGGTGGGATTGCATCTAAAAATACATTTTCATGGTTCGTGTTATTAGTAGTCAAGGGATCATGGGTGTTTGAGTTCACAGTCCCAGTAAAACTAATTTCTCCTGTCGTACTGCTGATCACCTTCACCGAAAGCTGAATGTGAGTTTCCGAACTCGGTGACAATGGAGCGGTAATAGAACAGTTCACGTCATTACCAGACTTAATACAGACACTTGGGTTTGATGACTGATACTCAACTTCTACTGGCAGGTTATTAACAATATTGATCATTTCACCGACGGATGGGCCTTGATTAGTGACTGTTATATCGTAGGTATAAATCGCACCAGGGGGTACTGCATCACGGGAGCTTTTTATGTTTATGGATAGGTCAGCAGAGGGCAGAACAGTAGTTGTCGTCTCAGCGCTATTATTATTCATATCGACATCGTAGCTCGCTGACCCAACAGTTGCAGTAATACTGGTAATCCCATCAACTGTGGGAATGGCAATCACCGTTATATTCGCTGTTGAATTCCCAGGAATACTGCCTAAATCACACACAATTCTATTGTCGCACGTTCCCTGTGAAGGAATGGCACTTACAAAATTAACCCCACTCGGCAGTGTATCCGTAACAACCACCCCTAGCGCGTCGATACTGCTCAAGTTGCTGACGGTTAGGTGGTAGGTTAGTTGTTCACCTGCATATACTGGATCAGGGCTGTCAATTTGGGTAACGCCCAGGTTGACTAACCCTTGCTCAGTGCCATATGTAACCGTCGGTTCTGCAATACGGTACTGGCGCACATACACCCAATCCACCAATACCCTCGCATTCGAACCATAATAACTATAGAAAGTCACCGGCAGTGGACTGGTTGGTACTTGACTTGGAATACCTGAGCTTACACTCGAATTTCCATGGTCGGCATCTGCCATGCTTCGATTGTTGGTAGGTAGCAGATCATCAACCCACCATCGTATCTCAAAAATGTGATAATCGCTATGCCAGTCATTACCGGGAATGCGGGGTAAAAGGTTAATATCATAAGCTGTTACCCGATCCTGTAGAAACAGGTCGTCGTTATCCGGTAACGGTCGGTCACCAATTATCGTACGCGGTCCCCCTGCTGCACTAATAAATCCTCCCCATTCATATCCACCTGTCCCTAATTCAAAATACGCACGGAAGCCTACAGCATTATTCTTGAATTGGTTATTTACCGTTTGAATTCCATCATTTTCTTCCAACTCTACTTTTCCATCTAATACTTCAGGCGAACCGTCAAGTACGGTCCAGGGTAATACTCCACCTGGTGAACATCCCCCTCCTGGGAATTGGCACCAATCATCATCAAAGAAAATAAAAGTCTCTGAGCCGTTGCTTAAATTTTCTGCGGATGTATTTGAAAAATATAGATAGATGGTGGTATTCCCAATTTCTAAAGTCGGTACTTCCACCCAAATGTAAGCCAGCTCACCCGATTTACTCCATGATTCGATCCAGTAGTCGAGCTCAGTAGTGCCATCGCTTTTCGTGAATCGCAGGTCTGATCCGTCGATCTTTGCTTTATTAAAATCAAAATTGCTACTATCCAGCCTAATTAATACCTGGTAATCAGTTAACTCACCGCCGCTATTATTGGTTATTATGATGGATCGTCTATAATTCCACAATGGTGGGCTAATCCACGGAGGCCCGATTTGATCAGTGATGTTTTGCGCATCCCCCATCGCCTGCACATTATCCTGAGCCATGCTGGTGCCCATTCCTGGCTGAAAGATTAAATACACCAGAATGAGCATCAAGATAGGCAAAGTTAGGCCGGTAAGCTTCTTCATCAAAAAAGCGGTCTCCTCACCCTGCATTATACGATAAACCCTCGCTGTGTGAATTTTTATTGTCAGTGAGGGGCTGGAGTGATGGTTGGTATGTCTGGTGGCGGTGTTATTGTAGGTGGTTCAACCGGAGGATTCGTAGGAGGCGGCGGCTGGGTATTTGTCGGGGGTAGCGCCTGTGTCGGTGGGACAGGTGTGTTCGTCGGATATTGAATCGGTGGCTCAGGTGTCCGTGTAGCTGCCCGGGTCGGCTGAATGTACTCATATGTCACTGTGGGTGGGTACTCAACTATGGTTGAGGTTTCAGTCGGTAGGAGGGTAGTTGTCTCGCTAGGCGTGATTGTGGCCGTCTCGGTATCTGTTTCCACTTTTTCTTTCACTCTGGTTGCTGCAAAAGGTAAGGCCGACTTGCACGCCGGCACGCCGGTCATCCCCAGGTTGTACGCTTCCAGCAAGTTTAATAAGCGCTTGCCATCTTCAGCTTCAATCACCCCCACCTGGCTCCCCATGGGGTGTGCCACCAACCAACCGTATGCCTCATAAATGGTCGATTGGATATAGCTCTGGTCTGCCCCCAACAGGATATTCAAATACGCGCTGGCCAGCTGGGCCTGGAGTAAAGCCTGGAGGTCACTCTGGTCCGAAAAAACCGTTTCAAGTTCTGCCGCCTCGTATACATGCTCACCAATCACCACCCGTCCTGGATACAATTCGGGGTGCCTGGTCCAATAACCCACCGGTGAGGCGCAATTTTCTTTTTCCCGCGGGGCATCCATTGTCTCAGTTGGGCTGGCGCTGTCTGGTAGGTTAAAAGGCAGGAAAGTAGCGATCGCCCATAACAGCCCAATGAACACGATCACGGTTCCAACGATCAGGATGACAATAAGTCCACGTTTATCTGTGATCTGGTTACCCATTCTGCCGCTTTTCGCTGCATGTTTAGTGCCGAATCAACCCATAGCGAACCGCCAGCTTCCCAGCAGGTATCGATTGAGAGGATTTCTTACAAATCTCATATTTTTTGTGTATTAAATATTAACAATTTTACTCTATAGTGTGCATTGAATAGAAAATATAAATACTTCGAGAAACAAACGGAGGTAAATACTATGTTAACTCGTTGGGATCCTTTCCAGGAAATGTTAAATCTTCGCCGCACCGTCGATCGCCTTTTCGATAATGCGTCCACCGACCATGAGTGGCAGCCGATGCAGTGGGGCCTGGCTGTGGATGTGGTTGAAAACAAGGACGATTTCGTGGTGAAAGCATCCGTCCCCGGCATCAATCCTGATGACCTGGATGTCTCATATGCAGATGACACCCTGACGATTAAGGGCGAGGTCAAGGATGATCATGAGGTGAAGGAAAATCAGTACCACCTGCGTGAGCGCCGTTACGGCTCGTTCGTCCGCAGCATCAGCCTGCCCACCAAGATCAAGGGTGATGCCATTGAAGCATCCTATCAGAATGGTGTGCTCACCCTTCGCTTGCCCAAGGTGGAGGAAGTCAAGCCGAAACGCATTGCGATCAAGGTTGGCAATCACTCCGATCAGAAGGTGATCGAAGGTAAATCACGCAATAAGTAACCGATAATATTTAGAACGGGTGCCAGGCACCCGTTCTTTTATCTTCTTCACTTCACAAAAAGCATCAATGCGGATGTGCATCTCGATAATGCAATCTGAAAAAAAGCAGTTACCCCAGCTATCTTCGTAAGTACCCCCGTTTTGCTTTTTCCACGATAGCTTTGATGCGTTTCTCTCGCGTTTCAGGTTTTTTTGCGCTTTCCATCCAATACAGGTATTGTTTCTTCAGTGATGGCGGCCAATTTTCAAAATCCAACCAGGCATCATTCTCTTCCAGTGCTTGCACAAGGTCATCTGGCACCGAGCTAACGTCTTCTCGTTCCATAGCGGCTTCCCATTCACCAGATTCCTTTGCTTCCAGGATCTTCTCCATCCCTGCTGACGTCATCCGACCTTCTTTGATCAATTTCTCCACTCGCTGCTGGTTGTTCACCGACCAGATACTGTTGGGTTTGCGGGGTGAAAACCTCAATGCATAAGTTTCTTGATTGATCGGCTCAAGGGCCCCATCAATCCAGCCGTAGCATAGCGCTTCCTCGTTAGCTTCTTCGAGACTCAGATATTGATGTGAAGCCCCTTTTCTGCTGATGAGCAGCCAGGCTTCCTTATCAGTGGCGTGATGCGTTTCCAGCCATGAGCGCCATTCTACCTGGTTACGAAATATCATGGTCCGATCAGTGTGTTTCATTTCTGACTGCTATCCCTTGATTATGCCTTGCCAGGAGTTAATTATATAAGCAAATATTCTGCGTTGTTTCAATCACTAGCTATATCACAGTTCGACGCTCTTCAATAGACTTGCTTACCTTTTAAGGTAAAGCTCCCCAATGTTATACTAGAACAATGCAGGAATGTCATGTGCGTTGGCTGGGCCTGGTTCCCTACCAGCAGGCATGGGATTTACAGGCAGACCTCGCCCGCCAGATCGCCACTGGTGAGCAGCCACCAACTCTGCTCTTGCTCGAACACCCGCACACTTACACTTTCGGGCGGAGTGGTCATGCCTCCAACTTACGCTGGAATAAAGCTGAGTTAGAGCGGCGCGGAGTGCAGGTCTTATGGGTGGACCGCGGTGGCGACGTCACCTACCATGGTCCGGGGCAGCTGGTTGGGTACCCTCTCATTCCACTCCGTATAGATGGCTTGGTCAGCCCTGGGATGGATAGTTCTACACCCCTGCCCCAGGCCGATTATCTCGGTTACCTGCGCAGTTTGGAACAGGTTATCATCCTGGCCCTCAAACAGCTCGGCGTTCAGGCAGGTCGTTTACATAATCTCACCGGAGTGTGGGTGGCTGGCGCCAAGATCGCGGCTATCGGCGTCAAGGTGGATGCCAGGGGCATCACCCGCCACGGTTTTGCACTGAATGTTGCTCCTGATATGTCTTATTGGGATGGCATTATCGGTTGTGGGCTGGAAGGCCACCCTGTCACCAGCCTTTCCCGGCTTCTGCCAGAGCCTCCCCCCATGCAGCAGGTCATCCAGGCGGTCATCGGAGCATTCGCAGAGGTTTTCACCGTCAGGTGTATCAAAGATAGCTAAGGTATAATAACAGCGTTCGCAGAGTTTGTCACAACCATCGCAAATGGAGGGATTCCTTGGGTAATTCGAGCTTGAAAATCGTTATCCCCATGGCAGGCTATGGTGCGCGCCTGCGGCCGATTACTTGGAGCCGTCCCAAGCAACTCATTCGCATGGCCGACAAGCTTGTGATCGACCATCTTATGGATTCCTTCGCCACGATCCCCGACCTGCCAGATGCTGAATTCATTTTTATCATTGGTTACCTGGGTGAAAAGATCGAAAATTACATCCACCAGGCCTATCCGGGCCTAAAGATTACTTTTGTCTATCAACCTGTGATGCTCGGTCAGTCGCATGCCATCTCACTGGCGAAGCAGTTCCTGGGTGGTCCCATGCTGATGGTCTTTCCAGATACGCTGATTGAAACCGATTACTCCTTCCTTTCTAGCGAGACTGCCGGTGGCATAACCTGGGTGAAAGCTGTGCCAGATCCGCGCCGCTTTGGTGTAGCGGAAGTTGGGGCAGATGGCTGGGTCACCCACCTCATCGAAAAGCCCAAGGATTTGTCGAACAACCTTGTCTTGGTGGGAGGGTACTATTTCAAAAGCTCCGCTGACTTATTATTGGCGATTGATGAGCAAATCGAACGTAACATCACACTCAAGGGTGAGTTCTTCCTAGCAGATGCGGTCAATATTATGCTTGAGCACGGTCTGAAAATGCGTACCCATTCCGTAGATGTCTGGTTGGATGCCGGTACGCCCGACGATGTCTTGAGCACCAGCCGCTTTTTACTCGATCACGGTCACATCAGCCTGTCCGATGCGAATCTTGGCCATAATTGCCTAATTATTCCTCCAGTCTTCATCCATCCTACTGCATCCGTGCAAAGTAGCATCATTGGTCCTCATGCAGTAATCGGGGCCAATTGTAAGATTGAGGGCTGCATCATCCGCGATAGCATTATCGAAGACAGCTCAGAGATTTCGAACGTGATATTAGAACACTCGCTTATCGGGCAGAAGTCTCGCGTTTACCACAAGACTAGCCCGCTAAACATCGGCGATCAGACCGAGTTGAATCTCTGATGGCTGAGGCGCAGGTGGAATGCCGTTCCGACCACGATTATATCGGTCGGCCGCTGGCATTCTACTGGCAGGATCAAAGGGTAGTAGTTGAGGCGGTTTTACTTGATAAGCGCATACCCACGGGTTACTCATTTCTGGTGCTGACGGAAAAAGGTGACCGCTTTGAGCTTGACTATGATATCGATAAAGACCAATGGTCTGTTCACCAAAAATAATCTAAGGAGCGCACATGAATGACAGGTACTTAGCCAGCCATGTGGTTGGGTTGAAGCCATCCGGCATTCGGAAATTCTTCGATATCGTCGCCACCATGAAGGACGTCATATCCCTGGGCATCGGCGAACCGGATTTCGTCACTCCTGAGCCGATCATCGAAGCTGGTATCAAAGCCCTGCGTGCTGGGGAAACTCATTACACTTCCAACGCTGGTTTGCTCGCCTTACGCCAGGCCATCACGAGCCACATCCAAAAGACCTACGACGTCAGCTATGACCCCCAGAGCGAGGCGATCATCACTGTTGGCGTCTCCGAGGCCCTCTACCTGACCATGACGGCCTTGCTCAACCACGGTGAGGAAGTCATCATCCCCACCCCGTGCTTCGTCTCCTACCAGGCCGAGGTCATTCTGGCTGGAGGGGTTCCTGTAGAAGTACCCACCTTCGTTGAAGATGGCTTCCAGGTCAAACCCGAGCGCCTGGAGGCTGCCATCACCCCCCACACCAAGGCGATCCTGCTCGGCTACCCGAATAATCCCACCGGTGCGGTCTACTCTCGAGAAGTCTTGTTGGAGATCGCCCGCATCGCTGAAAAACACGACCTGATCGTGATTTCCGACGAGCTCTACGACCAGTTGGTATATGGTGTCCAGCATGTGTGCTTTCCATCCTTGCCCGGCATGCAGCCCCGCACCGTCCTTTTGGGCGGTTTTTCCAAGAACTATGCCATGACAGGCTGGCGGGCAGGTTTTGCCTGTGGCCCAGCCGATATCATCAAAGGTCTGGTACGCATCCACCAGTATACGATCATGTCTGCCCCCACGATGTCACAGATGGCTGCTCTTGAAGCTATCCTGCACGGGCATAAGTTTGTGGTTGAGATGCGCGAGGAGTACGACCGGCGCCGCAAGTTGATCGTGGGCGGTCTGAACAAGCTCGGCTTGCCAACCTTTGAGCCACATGGCGCCTTTTATGCCTTTCCCAACGTGGCAGTCAGTGGCATGGATGACGAGATATTTGCCCAGAAGCTGTTGGAAGAGGAGCGAGTTGCTGTCGTCCCCGGCAGGTCCTTCGGGGCGGGTGGGGAGGGTTTCGTGCGTTGTTCTTACGCCACCTCCTACGAGAAAATCGAGGAAGCTCTGCGTCGTATGCAGAACTTCGTGCAGCGCCATGGGTAAGATATTTTGGCACAATAGCACAATTAACATCACCATCCGGCACACTAAAGCTGTGGCATTCGTCACTTGACGGGTTATCAGACATTGGTTACGCTTAAAGCACACGCCAATGGCCAAACAATTCATAAGGAGGGGTAATCGCCTGCAGTCAAGGTTTCTACCCATCGACACAGTAAATTTACAGGCCTCATCCTGAGCGCCTGAAGCAACTTAACAAAAATACCAACAGGAGTAGATTATGACCGAACAAATTAATGCATTTCAAATGGCACAGCGCCAGTTCGATGGCGTCGCCAAGCAGCTCAACCTTGACCCGCAGGTGGCTGAAGTCCTTCGCTGGCCTGCCCGCGAGTTCAAGTTCACCATCCCCGTGCACATGGATGACGGGTCATTACGCCTCTTCACCGGCTATCGTGTCCAGCACAATGATGTGCGCGGTCCCAACAAGGGCGGCATTCGCTTCCACCCCGCCGAAACCCTCGACACCGTGCGTGCCTTGGCCATGTGGATGACCTGGAAGTGCTCCGTGGCCGATATCCCTCTTGGTGGCGGTAAGGGTGGCGTGCCGGTTGATCCGGCTACCTTATCCGTCTACGAGAAGGAAAAACTGTGCCGCGGCTGGGTTGACCAGATGTGGCGTAATATCGGCCCCCGCCAGGATGTGCCTGCACCCGATGTAGGCACTACGCCCCAGATGATGGGCTGGATGATGGACGAATACTCCAAGCTGGTTGGTCAATTTACTCCTGGTGTGATCACTGGCAAGCCACTTGGTGGCGGTGGCTCTTTAGGCCGCACCGAAGCTACTGGCTTCGGTGTTATCTACACCGTGCGCGAGGCCATGAAGCACCTCAAGATTGATCCCACCAAAGCAGTCGCAGCCATTCAAGGCTTCGGCAATGTCTCTCAATATGCTGCCATCGGCTTTATTGAATTCCTGGGCGGTAAGGTGGCCTGCGTCTCCTGCTGGGATCGCAATGACAAGTGCTCCTACACCTTCAGTCATCCCAACGGCGTCGATCCCAGGTTCCTGCAGTCAATCACCGACCAGTACGGCACCATCGATAAGGCGAAGGCCCGCGCTGCGGGGTATCTGCTCGATGACGGTGACGATTGGATCACCAAGGAAGCTGACGTGCTCATCCCGGCTGCCATTGAAGGACAGGTGACCGGTGAGACGATCAAGAAGATCAGCTCACGCGTTCGCATCATCGCTGAAGGCGCCAACGGCCCCACCACCCCCGAAGCTGATGAGGTCATCAAGGCGAATAACATCTTCGACATCCCCGACTTCCTGTGCAATGCCGGCGGCGTCACGTGCTCCTACTTCGAGGGCGTCCAGAACGACATGAACTTCTACTGGACCAAGGAAGAGGTGCTCGAGAAGCTCGACACCAAGATGACCCAGGCCTTCCACTCCGTGCTCGAGATGTCGGAGAAGGAAAAAGTCTACATGCGCGATGCTGCCTATATGGTCGCCATCGCCCGTGTGGTCAAAGCCATGGAACTGCGTGGCTGGATCTAAATTGCGTAAATAATGTTCTGAAAAGCTTGTAGGGGCAGGTTCATGACCTGCCCCTACATCTTTAATCATACGCCCTTCGGAAGGCAATAATTGAGTGCTTCCATTGTTGAATCAGTATTCAGTTCACATTACCAATCATTTGCCCATTAAGGTCGATTATACTCATCCATACCATCATAAAGATAGCTGCAAAAATAACAGGTTGTCAATGAATGTCGATCTGCTTTTCTTCCATCACAATGTCGGGAACCTTCCATCCTTTTTGATCCATTAATTCTATGAATGCACGCCGGTATAGCAGTTTCACATTCACCGACAAGTTCCCATCCTGTGGTGACTTAAATAGGTACGTACTTGTGTCGCTTTCCAAGGCCTTAAGGCGGTTATCGCTAATGACACGCACGGGATTCCAGTATGCACCAGTGGGGGTAATCTCAGTCCAGATCTCTGATAGCACCTTTGAGAATATTTTTCCAGGCCAGCCAGAGTAGTAACCTTCAACAGGCTCTCCAACCCCCCCAGATATTGGAATTCTAAATCCTTCCACCTGGTCAAGTGGATTACCGTTCGTATCATCCACCCGCACCAATAAGATCATCTGGCGCAAGGGCGAATCAGTGGGAACATCGTGGCCTGTCTTGTCATTGACAAGCGTTACGGTGACGGTAATCCGATTACTGGATCGTGATGTAGTAACATCCATTTCCACAGCGTTTTGAAGCAGCTCCAGATTGGATGCACCTTGGAAAGTGTGGGCGGGGATGGTTTTCGGATCACGTTCTACACCTCCTTTACCCGGAGCTACATTGGTTATCGTCTCGCCGTTTAAAAGTGTAGGCGTAGCCATATGACATTGTTGACATGTCTTACCAGATACTGGATCGCTGTATGGGCTTTCAAGCCATTCTCCATAAGAGTTGTAAATTACCGTGTTCCAGAATACACCATAGTGGCATGGAGCACACCATGAACTTTCTTTGATCAAAGGGAGATAAGTATCCTCCATGGGTACATTATCATCATCAAAAGAGCCAAAGAAAATCTGGTAGCGGTCTTTGTCTTCTGAAAACGGACGCAGGATGATCTGCGAGAGGACACCAGGCATATTCGGAAATGGCAAGTTTGTTGCAGGGTCCAATTTCACATCCGCAACCTTATGGCAATAGTCACAATGGATCCCAAAGGTGTCTACACCTTCAGCCGTGTTCGGATCTGTATCATATGGAGCATCAATCGCTGCACCCGGGAGGTGGCACGCAGCACAATTTCCTGCAGTATTAGGGAAATTAAGCTTATATCCTGGCCCATAATATGGTTGAGACAGATCTGGGAGGAGTGGAACTGCTCCATAATCAGGACTATTACCATACTGCGTCAGTGGGCTTTGGTTACCATTCACGTCCGTCCCGTTATACATGCTCAGGAAACGGATGTTTGTAGCCGATTTTCCATGTGCATCATTGTCCAGCCATACTTGAGTGACCCCCGGCTTGCAACTGTAGCATGAACCGTCTCCGATCGGCGCGATCCACTCATAATTAGCGTTATCTGTAGTCTGCACCTGACGCATCTTAAGTATTATACCTACCACAGGTGGCTTGGCACTTTCATACTTGGCGCAGTAATACCCTTCCTTCCATGCACTCACGGTTATCGCAACCCCGTCTTCAAGACCAGAAAGGATAAAACTTCCATCGTCTGCTGTAAGCGTTTGGTTGGTGGTCGCCTGGATCCTTTCCGTCGCTTGTGATAGGGGTGCGCCAAGGGAATCCACTACCGTACCAGAGATAGTTCCATGGTTACCCAGACTCGACAATCCAGGTGTATTCGATGTGTTGGTGGTAGACAATGTAAAGGTGTTTACAGGTGTCAGTTTACTTGTGCAACCTGATAGCAGTACCAATAAGATTACAGCGACGAGCCTCAAGAATCCCTTCATCGTCATTCTCTTTTCCTGGATGCCTGCCAGATCATCAACCCAAGTCCAATGGGGATGACAATAGCAGAGCCACAGATACCAGGTTTAGCTTGGGTAGTCACGGTTGGTGTATCGTTCGGGATAATTTGGTATACATCAGTAGGGGAAGCACTAGGAATAGTTTCGAGGCTGGGTGTTAAGGTTGTCAAGAAAATATCTTCTGTTTGTAATGGAGCAGGATTATTTACCTCAGGTTGGGGTGGTTGGCCATTTAGATCCATCCGATAAACTCCATTTCCTTCCACCGCAGCGTAAAGGTGCATACCATCGATGGATATCGCCAGCGAGTTGACTGACCGGGAATTCAAACCATTATTGATTACCTCCCAGGTTTGGCCTCCATCTTGAGATCGATATATCCCGCTGAGCAGGTCAGAAAGATAGATTGTGGTTGGAGTAATCGGATCGAATACGATATCGGTGACACTGGCTTCAGGATTAAGACCCGCTGCAGATTTTTGCCATGAAACTCCGCCATCCTCACTCTTAAAAATCCCACCCCGTTCTAAGCCCACAAATAGCTCGTTGATATGGTTAGGTTGAATTGCAACCGATAAAACCGGAGATGATTGAGGTAAACCGCCTCTCAATTGTTCCCAATCTTTACCACCATTCGAGCTTTTTACCAAACCATGATTGGTTGTTGCAGCATATATGAGGCTACTAATAGATGGATCAATTGCTATCATCGTAACATGCGCATCTTGAGTAAGAGCCGTATTTACAGGCCGCCAAGAGCTTCCCCCATCCTCTGAACGGTATATGCCAGCTCCTGGCATGGATGACTCGAACACACCGGCTGAGTAAAAACCACCCATCCCTGCGTATACTAATTTTTGATCAGATGGCACAAAGGCAATCGCTCGCCAGCCTTGATGATCCTCCGTAATTTGTGCAGTAACGGTCCAAGAAGTCCCACCATCATGGCTCTCAGCCAGGCCATTCCAATTTGTCGCCCCCAAGAAGTGCTGTCTGTCATTCGGATCCACAGCGATGACGTTCCACTCCATCGAGGCAACTGGTTCATAACCCAGACCCTGCCATTCGAATCCAGCATCATGGCTAATGAATATCCCACTGCGTGCCGCAGCGAGTATACCCGCGGATGAAGAAGGTAAAATCGCAACATCCCGAACTTGTGCACCCGTATATCCACGGCTCATATCCACCCAGGTCTTTCCGCCATCCGATGACAGGAAATTTCCCCCACCATACTCATTGGCAAATAAGCGGTCAGGGTCTTGTGGATCAACCTGGAAATCTATTGGGAAACCAGCACACACTCCCGGTGGTCCCCAGTTTTGTCCACTCGAAACCTGATGCCAGGTCTGTCCAGTATTATTGCTACGATATATGGCCCGAGGATTACCAGCATAAGCGATGGAAGGAGTAGAGGTGGAAAACTCGACCGCTTCAAAAATATCGTAGCTAACGTTCATTGTATTTATCCAGGTCTCACCACCGTCAGTGGTCAGATAAACTCCACCTCCTGTGTGGTATTGGTTATTTCCCGTGGCCGCGAGTAAGATATCAGGGTTTGTTGGGTGCATGAATAATGATGTAATGTATAGGTTTCTCAATCCACTATTCACTGAAAACCAGGTCTGTCCTCCATCGGTGGATTTCAAGATGCCCTCGCCCCCTGGTATACCTTGATCTGGATCTGAATTAGCTGCTTCGCGGTCAAAAAAACCCGTGGAGATATACAACACATCGGTATCCTGCGGGTTGATCCAGATATACCTGGCAAGATTATCCCCCCGCCACACTGCTTTCCAGCTTTGACCTCCATTGATTGTCTTATAAATCACGCCTGCGGTCAGATCGAATTCTCGACCCATATGTTGTTTCCGGTCACTGCTCCATACCCAAGAGGAGATCTCTGCCGCCGCATAGACAATGTCGGAGTTTGTCGGGTCAACGCTAAATCCTCGGAAAGTTATCCCCTCATCTTCAACCACCCCGTTGTCCATCTTTTGCCAGGATTCACCCCCATTCGTAGATTTAAATATCCCGCGTTGGAACTGAGTACCCACCCACATGGTGTCAGGATTGATAGGGTCAATCGTCAGTGAGAATACTGGGATGGCATCTCCCGTTGGACCGGTCCGGGTGGTTATGCCCTGGTTGGTCGGAAACCAGCTCAAACCACCATCGGTACTAACAAACACGCCTGCCCAGGCATCTGTCACAAACAAATGGTCAGGGTCATCGGGTCTCATACGGATGTCATAACCTAAACCACCCAGAGGTCCACCCGTCCAAACCCACGTGAGCTGCTCCGAAGATGGGGATTGAATTTCCTCAGTTGCCTGTGAAGGTACTATGGTTGGTGTTGAAAACAACGTAACATTGATATCGTCGACATACACTTCAGAATCATCCAGGGTTTCAAAGGCAAAAGAGCCGCCCAAAAGCGGTTCTGCGTCGCTATATTTCATCTCCTCGGCACCATCAACATAAAATGATACTGTGTTCCCCTGGCCAATAACCTCTATCTGGTGCCACAGATTTGGAGTATGGTTTGCAGAATATTTATCCAGGTCTGAATAAAATACTTCAGGCCAAAGTTGTTTATTAAGATAGGCGCCATCAGGGGAAAAACCAATGAAATATCGCCAGGCGGTATTCAGCCGGTATACGAGATGCACAGTCCCCTTTATCAGCTTTAGCCGAAATGACAGCCTGTAATCATCATCAAATTGCTGGTTGGAACGTGCCCAGAAATGCCCCTGCCCAGCCAATACATAATTGGCATCATCAGTAATCACCTGCCAACCCGACTCAAGTTCCCAACCCTGCGCCTGTCCATCCTCAAAATTCTCTTGATAGGCGACACTTTGGGCTGATGCCAGGTAAGGATTGACAGAGGGAGAATTAGCAGACAGAACGATGATCACGAGCACAGCACACACAAATATCCGGTGAGTCATGAACCCTCCGTGATGAATTTATCCAAGTGCCATTTATTTTCCAAATACTTCCTACGAATTACTAATCTCTGTTGATAGCCGGAATTAATATGAGCCCAACTCAATCGGTGAGGGAAATCAATATTAGCATTCGATCCAGGGCAACCCACCCAATAGCATAAAGAAGCCGTCTGATTTTGATTGAAGACAAATATCCAGGGGGGTGTTATTTTCATTCGCTAATCTCCGGTTACACTTTCATCCTGACAGCAGGGTTTTTAGTACCCTCCTAAAACCTGCAAGTTGAATTTGATGACAGCTAAACAGTAGATTTAAGCATATTCATTATAGCAGAAGTAAGTACGCCGGTAATTGAATACTGGATATTTTCCCCCTCTCGTTGTATACTCCAAGTACCCTACCGAGGAGATAGAGTCCCATGAGAGTCACCGTCTTGCAAGAGAACCTGGCGCACGGGCTGAGCATTGTTTCACGCGCCGTATCACCCCGCAGCACCTTGCCTGTGCTGGCCAACGTCCTGGTCGCCACCGATGAAGGTCGTCTGCGTCTTTCCGCCACCAACCTGGAGCTGGGCATCACCGCCTGGATTGGTGCCAAGATCACCGAAGAAGGCTCCACCACCGTCCCTGCGCGCACCTTCACCGACCTGGTGAGCACTCTGCCCTCTGAACAGGTGGAGATGTCGCTCAATGTACGCAACCAGAAGCTGAACGTCCGTTGTGGTTCATCCAACACGGATATTAATTGCATCGACGCCCAGGAATTTCCTCCGATGCCGGTGCCCGAGCTGGCTGATGGCATCGAGATCAATGTCATCCAGCTGAAAGAGATGATCCAGCAGGTCGTTTTCGCCGCCTCAACCGATGAAGCCCGACCGGTTCTTACCGGTGTTTTGATGACCGTGAATGGTAACCTCCTCACCCTGCAAGCCGCGGATGGATTCCGCCTCTCCATCCGCAAGGCTGAGATCTCCTCCTCGTTGCCCCGCCCTGTCAAAGCCATCATACCGGCGCGCGCCCTGGCAGAATTAGCCCGCATCGCCTCTGACGGCGAGAACTCTGTCACCATGGTGCTGCCCCAAGGCCGCGGGCAAGTCATCTTCCATATGAAAGACGTCGAGCTGGTATCCCAGCTCATCGAAGGTTCCTACCCCGACCTGGAACAGGTAATCCCCCGCTCGCACCAGACCCGCACTGTCATCAACACCCCCGCCATCCTCAAGGCCTGCAAGCAAGCCGAGATCTTCGCTCGCGAAGGTTCGCACATCGCCCGCATCCAGATCACCCCCGGTGACGATAACCAGCCCGGCACTGTCGAAATATCCGGCCAATCGGAAGAAACTGGCTTCAACCAGACCGTCATCGATGCTAACATTGAAGGCAATTCGTTGCTGATTGCCTTCAACGTGCGCTTCCTGCGTGAGGTGCTGGACGTGATCAAGACTCCCAACGTGATCCTCGAGACAAACATTGAAACCACTCCCGGCGTGTTTCGCCCGGGAGGTGAGGATAACTTCTTGCATGTGATCATGCCCATGCACCTGGGCGGCTAATCCAAACCTGCCTCTAGGGGCGAAGCATTCGATGAAATGGTGCGGTTACCTATAACGACATCGAATGCTTCGCCCTTACTATTTGTTGAAACGAAGTCTTCGCCATTACAACTAACATTTTGGTTATTATGACCCTGCCATCCATCAGCACCGAAAAGACTTTGCGCATCTACCTGGCACTGGCGCAATACCCCGTCCTGTCCACCCAGATCCGGGCACGTATGCGCCGCCTCATCTTTGAGCATGGGGTTATTTCTCAGCATGATTTCGAGACAGAGGTTCGCCGGCAGGCCATCCACTCACAAACGCGTGAAGCTGTGCACGATCCCTACATCGAAGAGCCCGCTGACGTCTGGGAGCTACGCCTCTCTCGCATCCGCGATCATCTGACTGATTTTTATTTTGCCTATAATCTGCCCTATGAACTGTTTGAGCAGATCGTGCGCGATATCCTGGCCGAGCGTGGCATGCATGTTAATGACCTGATGGTCAGTTTCAACCCTGAGCTTGCCCCTCAGTCAATGTTGTTCGAGCAGGCTTCTACTATCGAGAATCTACCCCCTGAAGAGCGCCTGGCTGCAGAACCTCACCTGCGCGAGATTAAGGTTGTGCTCATCCGCACCCTGATCAGCGACCAGCTTGCTTATGTAAACATCGCCAAGGATTGGTTAACTATCCGCGACTTGCGCGAGATCTACCAGCATAAGATCGGTAGTGGCAAGATCGGCGGAAAGTCTGCTGGGATGCTGTTAGCCCGACGCATCCTGGAGAATGTCGCTTCCCATGAGCTGAAAGCACACCTGAGCATTCCTGAATCATACTTCCTGGGCGCTGACGTCACCTATGCGTTTATGGCGCTCAATAACCTGATGCATTGGAATGACCAGAAATACAAGCCAGAGGAAGCCATCCGGGCAGAACATCCCCAGATCATCCGCGATTTCCTGGCCGGCAAGTTCCCACCTGAAATCCTGAGCGAGCTGCGCGAGCTCTTGGCAAAGATAGGCCAGCAACCCCTGATTGTTCGGTCTTCCAGTCTTTTAGAAGATAACTTTGGCACTTCCTTTGCTGGCAAGTATGAAAGCCTGTTCTGCCCCAATCAGGGCAACCTGGAGCAGAACCTTTTTCAATTCACCCAGGCTATCCAGCGCATCTATGCCAGCATCCTTAACCCAGATGCCCTGCTGTACCGTCGCAGCAAGGGCCTGCAGGATTACGACGAGCGCATGGCGATCCTCATCCAGCTCGTCCAGGGTGAACGGATGGGGAAATATTTCATGCCACACGGCGCTGGTGTGGCATTCAGCCGCAACCAATTCCGCTGGAACCCACAAATTCGTCGGGAAGCTGGTTTCATCCGCATGGTGGTAGGTTTAGGCACGCGTGCCGTCGACCGTTTAGGCAACGATTATCCACGTCTGGTTGCCCTCAGCCATCCCCTGTTGCACCCCGAGGCCACACCCCGTCTCGTCAGTCAGTACTCCCAGCATGAGATCGACCTGATCGACCTTGCAGCCAACGAATTCAGATCAGTGCCTGTCGTTGAAGTGTTGAACTCTCATTTTCCAGGTCTGCGCTTTATTGCCCAGCTATACAGCGAAGAGTCAATCCTTCCAATCCGCAGTAACCTGCTCGACGGTCAGCCATCCCAGCTGGTGGTCACCTTTGATGAGCTCTTCCGACGCACACCCTTAGCGGCGCGATTCCGCGAGATGTTAAGCTTGCTTGAACAACATTATCGCTCTCCCGTGGACACCGAGTTCACCCTGCAGATGATAAATCCCGAGTCATCCCAGGCTGAGGTGCATATCTGCGTCCTTCAGTGCCGACCACAATCACATTTCAAAGAGAACAAGGTCCGCTTGCCTGCCAGCCTGAATCCTGCCGATGTGGTTTTCTCTACCACCCGCCTCGTGCCAGATGGTCATGTGCCAGGCATCACCCACGTTATCTACGTCACCCCTGAAGGATATTTCTCCCTGGGCACCCAGGCCGAACGCAGACACATTGCCCATCTGGTGAGTAAGCTCAACTCCCGCCTGGCCGGGGTAACCTTCATCGCCATCGGGCCCGGCCGTTGGGGAACCATCAACCCCGACCTGGGTGTGCCGATCAACTACGGAGACATCTACAATACACGCGCGCTCGTCGAAATCTCAGGAAATGGGATTGGGGCAGCCCCTGAGCCGTCCTTCGGCACGCATTTCTTCCAAGACCTGGTGGAAGCCAATATATATCCGCTGGGGATCTACCTGGATGACGCCGATGTCCAGTTCAACAGGGCTTTCTTTTATGACACCCCAAACCGGCTGGAAAAGTACCTCCCTGAGGCCAAGGAGTGCAGTGACACTCTACGCTTGATCGAAGTGGCCAGCTTCCGTTCCTCTAACCACCTGGACCTGGTTATGGACGACGACAAAGGCCAGGCAGTCGCTTACTTGGTGCCCAATCAGTAAGGCTGTGCACTTGAAGCATTGTTCAATATCAATTTTTTGTAAACTTGCTTGAGGAGAAATGGCAATGAAAAAATTCGTGGCAGTTGCAGGGAACATCGGAGTTGGCAAGTCCACCCTGGTCACCATGTTGTGCAATCGCCTGGGGTGGCAGCCATTCTTTGAACCTGTGGGCGAGAATCCTTACCTGGCGGATTTCTACCACGATATGCATCAGTGGTCCTTTCATTCACAAATTTTCTTCCTCACCCGGCGTTTACGCTCCCACCGCCAGCTACTCGATCACCCCACCTCAGCCATCCAGGATCGCTGTGTGTATGAGGATGCAGAGGTTTTTGCCCAGAACTTATACATCCAGGGCTTGATGGATGAACGCGATTACCTGAGCTACAATGAGTTATACCGCGTGCTGAGCGAGTTCCTGCCTCCACCCGACCTGGTGGTTTACCTGCGCGCCTCTGTCGACACCCTCATGCAACGCATCTCCCACCGTGGCCGCGATTACGAGCGTACTATCACCCATGAATACCTTGGCCAGCTCAGCAGCCTTTATGAGAACTGGATTGCCAACTTCAGCCTCTGCCCGGTCCTCACTGTCCCAGCGGATGCTCTGGATTACGTCGCCCATCCAGGTCACCTGGACCTGGTGGCTCAGAAGGTCGAGGAGAAGCTCACCGGCAAGGAAGTCGTGATTTTCTCCGCCGACGAGGTGGCAAATTCAGCGTAGCACAGTTATTACACCACTGCCATTACTCTTGCCGCTAACTGAGCAAGCCCAGTAATTCTGTCGAGTATTAGTTTTTGCTCGTCCTAGTAGTGCCTGGAGCGCTACACCCGCTCAAACTCTTCTATCTTTGCTTCAGCCAAGCCAATCACCTCGCCCAGTGTTTCCGCATCGAAGGCGAAGTGGGCACCTGCCGTCAAATACAGCTCAGGGATTGGCACCGTCCCGCCCAATCTCAATGCCCGCCGGTAGGCTGCCACCGCCTGTTTCTGGTCAGTCAGGGCATTACGCCATACCTGTAATGCCCCCATCGATGCCAGACCATACTCAATATAATAAAATGGCACCTCAAAAATATGCTGTTTACGTAGCCAGCCGGTAACCATGATCTCATCCAGCCCGCGCCAGTCGATCCCAATCATGAACCGCCCCCACAAGCGAGCCCATTCCTGGTCACAATTGTCCGGGTTAGCAGCCGCCTGCTCATGGGTGTATGCCCAGTGTTGGAAGGCATCCACCACTGCCATGTAGGGTAAAAAGGTCACCATTTCTTCAAGGTGCTCAAT
Source organism: Anaerolineales bacterium (assembly GCA_003105035.1). Taxonomy (NCBI): domain Bacteria; kingdom Bacillati; phylum Chloroflexota; class Anaerolineae; order Anaerolineales; species Anaerolineales bacterium. Next base: position 34,245 of record PQAL01000005.1, read on the forward strand.
TCGCGCCCGTGCTGCATCCTTCTCGGTGTAAAAGCCACCCTCGCTCGCCAGCAGGTATGGCGATGCCAGCAATTCCATGGATGTCGAAGCTACCTCAGCAAACTCCATGCCTACAGACAGCTGGTGGTAGTATGGCAGGTGTGCTTCTTCGAACACGTGGAAGGCGTGCCCACCTTCGTGGATCAGTGTGGCCACATCTCCATGTAACCCCACTGCGTTTTCAAAGATAAACGGCAACATGACCATGTCGTAATCGCTGCAATAAGCCCCTGGCGCCTTCCCTTTTCGATTTTCCAGGTCGAGTAATTCATTCGTCCGCATGATATCAAAATATTTGCCCAGCTCATCATCCACCCGGTGGAAAATCACTGATACCCTGTCCACCAGCTCTTCAATCGTCTCGTACGGCTTCAAAGCCTCTCGGTTAAATGGATCGACGTCCAGGTCCCAGGGTCTGAGCGAGCTGAGTCCCAGCCTCCCTCGGCGTTTTTCATAGATCCGTTGTGAAGCAGGCACGGCTACCGCCTCGATCGCGTTATGGAATGTGGTGCAGTCATCGGGTGTGTAATCGAACCGGTGCAGGTCTTTCCACCGGTAGGCACGGTAATCATCAAACCCTGCATTGCGGGCGATCTTCCCCCGCAGGTCTAGCATAGTCACCCACAAGTCATTCAGCCGTTGGCGATCTGCTTGCCTGCGTTCCATGCTCAACCGCCAGGCTTTTTCGCGCCTGGATCTGTCAGGGCTGAGGTAGACCGGCATCAATTGGGTGGTGGTCACCTCCTGTCCTTCCCACTCGACGGTCTGTGCCCCGATAATCTCATCATACTCATTTACCAGCTTCTTTTCTTCTGTAAGCAGCGGCAAATTTTCATCGCGGTAGATCTCAGCTTCAACCTGCATGTTCAATAGCGGAATCTTAAATCCCTTGGGTTTCAATCCACTCTTCAACAACATTTCCTTATAAGCCTGGTTGGCCACCAGGCTGGGTGTCAGGGTTTCATCCAGGAATGTGTTAAAACGCATTTTAAACTCAGGGTTGGAGGTATCACGCGTGGTAGCTACCCATAAGCGAGCGAATATCTCCGATACCACCCGGTTTATATCCGACCAATCCATTACCCATTCATCAACGTTTGCCTGGGTTAGTTGCCTTTTGCTTAAGTCATCTGCATAAGGCTCTAGCTTCTTCCAGTTCCATTCCATGAATATCCTGTGGTCCTTGGGGAGTGTTTTGAACATGTTCCTGCCTTTCATCGCTTTGTCATCAAATGAAATCTCTGCCTTCCCGGCAACCATGTTTTTCCTGTGCAGCTAGTTTTACCATTCATTAGTATACCAGCGCAGGTAATCCTCTACATGTAACCGCCAGTATTCTTCCTCGTGCTCACCCACAAACATGTGCCACTCGTGCGGGATGTTGAAACGGGTCAATAGATTCTCCAACCAGCGTGCACCTTCGGTGATCTCCGGTCGATCAGAATTGCCGATGTCCATATAGATCCGCGGGGTCATCCCTTCAGGGATAGCATTCAGCCATTGGTAAATGGGTTGTACATCAGAATAAAACGCAAAGCCGCTGTGCACCCCCACTGCTCCAAATAACTCCCAGTGTGAAAGCCCCAGGTGGGCAGCCCAGGCACCGCCCCGCGACAACCCACCGATAGCCCGGTGATCACGATCAGGGATCGTCCGGTATTGTGTATCGATCCAGGGGATGAGTGTCTGTTCAACCGCCAGACCAAATTTGTCCTCCGTTGGCTCAAGCCATACCCTGTCCCTGGGCATCACCACGATGAACGGAGGCACCTGGCCGAGCCTGATCAATCGGTCCGCCATCTCTGGAACGCCCAGGCGGTCCCACTGCGTATCTGAATACGTCTGTCCATGGATCAGGTACAGAACAGGGTAGGCTTGGTCGGTGTCTTCTTCGTAGCAAGGCGGCAGGTAAACTCGATATACCAGCGGGGCAGGCAGTATCACCGTGGAGATCTCCCGCACGTCAACACTCCCGCCCATAACCGTGCATGCCCTGGGCGTGGCAGTTGGAGTGGGAGGCACGCTTGTTTGGGTGCTTGTGGGAGTCACGGTTGCCTGAGTAGGGCTGGCTGTAGCTGTCTGAGTAGCAATTGGAGACGGCTTGGCAGTTTCAGTGACCGGTTGCTCCTTTACTAGCTGCATCTCAGATTCAATCGCATGGGCCGGCTGCGAAGTTGAGTCGACCGGTAGACAGGCCTGGAGAAATAAAATAAAAAATAATGCGATCGCAGCAATCCTGGGCACGTCGTGAGTTTACCACAAGAAATCCTCATATGCTTCACATTAAGCTCATGTGAGTAACCAGCTCCGCCAGATAAAATCTGTACTTTCACTGGTAAAATTAGCCGACATATTCATCTATGGAGAAGTGCATGCGAAAGTTCATCCTTTTTTTACTGCTTCTAGGAGCGGTTGTCCTGGCTGGCTGTCTGCCTCAAACACAGGCGGCACTTCCCACGGCAACACCGACAGAACCTGTTAAACCTGCTCCTAACAAGGCATTGGTTCTTCCAACTCAGGCAGCTCTCTTTCCCGACTCCGGTTGTACCGTAGTTGCTAAAAATCCAACCTCTCCAACTGCGGAACCTGGCTACCCTCCCATCACGGATCAAGATTGGACGAAAGGACCCGCAGATGCCAAGGTAACCATTGTCGAGTATTCTGATTTTCAGTGACCATATTGCGCTCAGCTTGCTCCCGTGATGGAGCAACTCCTCAAACAATTTCCTGATGATTTCCGCTTTGTCTACCGCAATTATCCCCTCATCGGTACCCCTGAGCAACCTTTCCATGATAAAGCCGCCCTTTCCACCCAGGCTGCTGAAGCAGCCGGTAAACAGGGCAAGTTCTGGGAAATGCACGATGTTCTGTTTAATAATCAATCCGAATGGTCTACCCTTAGTGTGACTGATTTCCAGCAGTGGCTGATTGCGAAAGCTGGTGAGATCGATCTGGATGTGGACCAATTCACTGCTGACCTCAACAGTCCTGAGCTGGTCGCTCTGGCGCAAAAAGCCTGGGACGACGGTGGGAAAATGCGATTATCCGGTACACCGTCCCTCTTTCTCAATGGTGAGACATGGCCAAGTAACGTTCCCATGAGCGAGTCCAACCTGTCCTCGGTCATCAAGCTCACCTTGATTGAAGATCGCCAGTTCACCCAATGCCCGCCCATGAAAATCAATACCACTAAGCAGTATCTCGCTACCTTGCACACTGAAAAGGGCGATATCGTCATCGAGCTATATCCTGATAAGGCTCCCCTGGCTGTCAACAGCTTTATCTTTCTGGCTCAAAACGGTTGGTTTGATGGAGTCACTTTTCACCGTGTCATCCCCGATTTCGTTGCCCAGGCTGGAGACCCAAGCGGGACCGGTTACGGAACTCCGGGCTATGCCTTCGAGAATGAGATTTCCGACGATCTCAAGTTTGATGCTCCAGGGATGGTCGGTATGGCCAATGCAGGTGCTGATTCGAATGGAAGCCAATTCTTTATCACCTACAGCGCGCAGCCCACACTGGATGGAAAATACACCATCTTTGGTCATGTCCTCCAGGGGATGGATGTGGTGAAAAACCTTGCGCCGCGCGATCCTTCCCAGAGTGCTGAGCTTCCCCCAGGGGATAAGATCCTCAGTGTAACCATTGAGGAAAAATGACATCTAATTACCCTGGAGCTGGCTGATCAATCGGCCGGCGGGGGATTTTTATACTGAATGATCGCTTCTGGTATTTCTAACAAGCCCAATAAGGCGCCATTAGACCGGCCTTTGCTGATCCAGCTGGTGCTGAGTGTGCTGTTTTCATTTATCCTAATTGCTGCTGCCGGGGTTTTCGTAATCGCCGGCATTTACCAATTCTATTCTCAGGGTTCAGCCGGGCAGAATGTCACCCAGTCATTTATGCTGGCAGGTAGCCTGGCATTTGCTGGAGCACTTGTCATTCCATCCGCCTGGTATGCCTGGAAGCACATCGCTTATCCCCATGCTCAGCGAGCAGAGAAACCTGAACCACGCAGGTTTGGTTTGATCCTGACCTTAATCACCTTGATCGGTTCTGGTTTGGCATTGATCATTGGCAACCTGGTCGCGCAAAACGACCAGATCGCCTGGTTGATCCTACCACCACTCAATATCATCGCCACGGGTCTGCCTGCAATATGGGTGATATATTTTGGCACCCGTGGCTTGCTTCCAAATATTCCCCGCTATAAGTGGGGTGTATTTGCTAGCGGCCTTGTACTGGGACCCTTGATCATCCTGATCATCGAGCTGGCGATGCTCATCGGTGTGGGTATCCTGGCAATCGTTTGGATCATGCTGGACCCCACCCTTGCCCCTCAATTCAGTGGCTTCTTACACCAGCTGCAGACCATGGGTACTAATCCTCAAGCCATCTTGAATAACCTGCCAACTTTCCTGCTGAATCCGGGCGTGTTGTTCATCGGCTTTGCCTTTGTGGCTGTGCTGGTTCCAATCGTGGAAGAGACCTTCAAACCGATCGGGGTGTGGTTCATGGCAGGTCGAAAAATCACCCCCGCCCAAGGCTTTGGCTTCGGTGTATTGAGTGGAGCCGGTTTTGGCCTTTTTGAGAACCTCGGAAACACCAGTGCTGGAGGCGAAAGCTGGGCTTTGCTCGCAGGTTCACGTATCAGCACATTGTTATTGCATAGTTTTACTGCTGGGTTAGTCGGCTGGGCTCTGGCGTACGCCTGGAGTGAGAGGCGTTTTCTCCGGCTGGCAGTCTGTTTTGGCATTGCCATCCTGATACACGGCTTATGGAATGGCATGGCAATCCTCAGTACCGCATCATCCCTGGAAGGGTTGGTACCCATCTCCTTGCCCACCTGGCTCCAAACCCTGGCTACCATCGCTACTCCTGGCATTTTCGTCCTGGGTTTGGCTGTGGTAATTGGTTTCTTCCTGTTCAATGCCTCCCTCAGGCAAAACCTGGCTACCGCCCCGCTTCCTGCAGCAGAGAATGTCAATAATGCTTATCCGGAAGCTGCCTTACCATCACCAGAGACTTCACTTCCTGCATCCACACCCGGCGGTCCGCTCACTCCACCCCTTCAAGCAGCAGTAGATAAGCCTTCCTCTACTGTACACGAGCTACCTCTTCAGACTTCGCCTGAAATTCCACCAAAAAAATCGGAAACTAAACCATGAATATCATTAAGCAAATCATAGACCTGATCCTGCACCTTGATAAGTACCTCGGGCAAATCATCCAGAACTATGGTGTCTGGACCTATGCCCTCCTGTTCTTCGTGATCTTCATGGAGACTGGTTTCGTAGTCACCCCATTCTTGCCTGGCGATTCGCTAATTTTCGCGGCGGGTACATTTGCCGGTATGGGATATCTTAACTTTTGGATCTTGTGGATCGTCCTGTGTGCAGCAGCCATTCTTGGCGATACCGTGAACTACTGGATCGGGCATTATATTGGCCCTCGTGCTTTTAGTGGGAGTGTCCGTTTCTTAAAGAAGGAATATCTCGACCGCACACATGCTTTCTATGAGAAACATGGCGGTAAGACCATCATCATCGCCCGTTTCATCCCCATCATCCGCACCTTTGCCCCCTTTGTAGCCGGTGTTGGCGCCATGACCTACCCCAAATTTATTTCCTACAACATTATCGGGGGTGTTGCCTGGGTGTCGCTGTTCTTACTTGGGGGGTATTTCTTTGGTGGGCTGCCTTTCGTCCAGAATAATTTCTCCTTTGTAATTGTAGCCATTATCTTAATATCCCTCCTGCCAGCGGTTATCGAGGTGATTAACAGCCGTCTTCAAGCTCGTAAACAAACCGAGCCACCTGCTAGCATTTCGTAATAATCTGGTTGTTTGGCGAGGTACAATCGATCCATGGATCAAGCCTCCCTGGAATCGTCCCTGGCAGACCTGGAGCTGCCAGCTGTTCGATATTTTCAATCGATAGACTCAACCAATGATGAGGCCTGGCGATGGGTGGAGATTGGTGCTCCACATGCAGCCCTGGTGGTTGCTGATGAACAGACAGCCGGACGAGGTCGTTATCAGCGCCGCTGGATCACCGCCCGCAACACTGGCCTGGCGTTCAGCCTGATCCTTCGCTCACCTGCCTTCCAGGTGCATCAGGTTCATTTGCTCACTGGGTTGGGTGGTCTGGCAGTCTGCCTGGCATTGCAAGACTGTTATTCCATACCTGCACAGGTGAAATGGCCTAATGATGTCTTGCTTGGTGGGGGCAAGGCTGCGGGCATCCTGGTAGAAGCTCGCTGGGAAGGTGAGAAATTAAATGCCGCGGTCGTGGGGATTGGCATTAACATTGCACCTGAATCCATCAATCCGGATACCCTGTCCTCGGCAGGATTGGATGTCCCTGCCACTTGCGTTGAGTGCTTTGTGGATCATCCGGTGGATCGATTGGAATTATTGCATGCTATCCTTGGTGGATTCCTCAGCTGGCTGCCTCGCCTCGCCATCTCTGCCTTTATTAATCTGTGGGAGGCAAATCTGGCTTACCGTGACCAGTGGGTTGTAATTCTTCCGCCCTCTCCAGGCCACCTCACTGGTCGACCCGTGGTTCACCCGCCTATTTATGCTGGAAAACTGGTCGGCCTCACCATGGATGGCTCCGTAAAAATATTGACTGCATCGGGTGAGTTGGTGACCGCTCAGGTCGGTGAGCTTCACCTAAGACCTGTTGGTCCACCCGGATGAGCTGGAGGGTCGGCATGTTTGAAGATTTTAGAAAACAAATCGATGACCAGGGATTCCCTGATGACGAGACGCCTATTGCCCCATCGCAGCACACGCCTGTCACAGATCGCGATCATTTCATGGGCATGTCGCCAGTCCAGCGTTTTATTGTTGCCCTCATGCTCCTGGTGATGGCGGTCATCCTGGGAATTCTTTTCCTGATGGTGACCTCCAAGATTGCCCTGCCAGCCATGGCGTTACCTTCTGTCTGAACCCAAAGGCAATCGCCTCCTACAGCCAGCTCCTATCTTCCCCCTACTCGCCCTCTTTTACCCCTGCTCGTAGTAAGTCGGCTGTGGAGATCCTGGCCAGGGATGCCACTGAATCCTCTTTCTCCAATGAGATCAGCAGGTCGCACTTGGCCACCCGGCCGCCACGCTTGATATCTTTCACCCGCGTTCTCAACACCACCCCTCCTGCCGAGATGATCGTCAGCTCATCCACCGCCTGAACCACCCGTGCTGCTGAGATAATCCCCACCTCCTTCAAGCTCTTCGGGTCGATGGACCGCACGCCACCCGTGGCCCTACCTTTTGGAGGATAATCGTTTAGCGAAGTACGTTTTCCGTAACCACCGGTGGTGATCACCAGTAGCTCTCCCCCTTCTTCCACCAATTCCATGCTTGCCACATGGTCGCCCTTGGCCAGGCTGATCCCGTTCACTCCTCCTGCTGCCCGCCCCATGGCGCGTACGGAGGCTTCTGAGAAGCGTAATGCCTGCCCTTGTTCCGTCACCAGGATAATTTCATCTTCCCCGTCGGTGAGCTTAGCCCATGCCAGCTCATCCCTTTCCTCGAGTCCAATGGCGATCAACCCCGATGGCCTGACTGAGCTGAACTCCGCCAGCTCCACCCGCTTCACTTTGCCATTGCGGGTTGCCATCGTGCAGTATTCAGCAGCCACAAAATCGGGCGCCGCCACTGCCGCTGTGATTGTCTCACCTGCACTCAACGCCAGGATATTGACAATCGGGATACCTCGTGCGGTGCGGTCAGCATCCGGGATTCGGTAAGCTTTTTCTGAGTACACCTTGCCTTTATCTGAGAAAAACAGGATGGTATCCAGTGTGCGAGCCGGGAACAGGAACATCACTTCGTCTTCCTGTTTCGTGGTGTGCCCAGTCACGCCTCTCCCACCCCGGCTTTGTGGTTTGAAGGTCTTCGCCGCCACTCTCTTCACGTACCCGCGCTGGGTGATGCTGATCAGCACTGCCTCATCCACCACCAGGTCCTCTTCGTTGAATTCTTCCCTGGCTTCGTGGGCGATGCGTGTACGGCGGGGGTCTGAGTACTTCTTCGTCAACTCTCCCAGGTCGCTCTTGATCAGCTCAAGCACCTTGCGGGGGTTGGCCAGCAAGTCTTCCAGATACGCGATGCGTTCCAGGATCTGCTTGTGCTCATCCTCAATTTTCTGCCTCTCCAGGGCTGCCAGTCGCCTCAGCTGCAGGTCAAGGATAGCCTGGGCTTGAAGCTCACTCAATTTAAAGCGGCTTATGAGCCGTTCCCTGGCTTGGTCGGCATCCGCGCTTTCGCGAATCGTCCGGATCACCTCATCCAGGTTCGCCAGGGCAATCAATAACCCTTCCAGGATGTGAGCCCTGGTGCGCGCCTTGTCTAGCTCAAAGCGCGACCTGCGTACGATCACTTCCTGGCGGTGATCGATATATACCTGTAACATCCGCTTGAGTGAGAGCAGGCGTGGTTCTCCATCTACCAGTGCCAGCATCTGCACTCCAAAGGTGGATTGGAGCGGGGTGTATTTGTAAAGCTGATTCAAGACCTTCATCGGCTGAGCCCCGCGTTTCAGCTCGATGATGATGCTCATCCCCCGCCGGTCAGACTCATCCCGCAGGTCGGATATGTCGTTTAATTTCCCCTCTCTCGCCAGCTCGGCGATGCGCTCGAGCAAGCTGGATTTATTCAGCAGATAGGGGATTTCTGTGATTACGATGCGTTGCCTTCCAGCAACCATATCTTCGAAATGCGCCAGGCCGCGCAACACCAGTCTCCCCCGCCCGGTGCTGTATGCCTGCCGGATGCCTTCGTTGCCCACAATCTCCCCACCGGTTGGGAAATCCGGCCCCGGAACCATCCTGAGCAGCTCTTCGTTGGGGATCTCTTCCAGTCGCTCATAATTGTCGATCAGGTAGAAAATCGCTGCAGTCAGCTCACTCAGGTTGTGCGGAGGGATGTTGGTCGCCATGCCCACTGCAATCCCTGACGAGCCATTCAAAAGCAAGTTGGGCAGCCTGGCGGGTAACACACTGGGTTCTTTGAGCGATCCATCGAAGTTATCGGTGAAATCCACCGTGTCCATCTCGATATCCGCCAGCATTTCTTCGGCCATACGCGACAGGCGTGCTTCGGTATAACGCATTGCCGCGGGTGCATCCCCATCCACACTACCAAAGTTACCCTGCCCATCGACGAGCAGGTAACGCATCGAAAAGTCCTGCGCCATGCGTGCCATTGATTCATATACCGCGGCATCACCATGCGGATGGTACTTCCCCAGTACCTCGCCCACGATGCGGGCTGATTTTTTATAAGCCGAGCCTGCCCCGATCCCCATATCATGCATGGCGAATAATATCCGCCGGTGAACCGGTTTGAGCCCGTCACGTGCATCCGGCAAAGCGCGAGCCACGATCACGCTCATGGCATAATCCAGGTAAGCCGCCCGCATCTGCTGGTCGATATCCACTTGTTCAATGTTTCCGATTTCCATCCAGGCCTCGTTCCTTTTTTCCACCGCCATCTTGCTGATCACTTATCCACACTACCAGCCACTGTATCCTTCCACATAATGGAAAGTGGAAATTATGGTGATGGGTAGAATTCAACAAAAAAGATGTGCACGCCAATGGCGCACACATCTGAATTATAAACCAGGAATTTTATACCGTTACCAGCCCAGGTAGCGGTCTATCGCTGCTGCAGCCTTCCGCCCCGCCACCATGGCGGTGACTACCAGGTGCGGTCCGGTGACCATGTCACCCCCACCGAAGATGCCCCGCCGGTGTGTGGCACCGGTATTCTCGTCCGTCATCAGCAGGCCAGATGTGTGGGTTTGTATCCCCGGGGTGGTCTCACCGATCACTGGATCGGGTTTGTAGCCGATCGCCATCACTGCCGTGTCTGCTTCGATGATGAAGTCGGATCCCTCAACAGTCATGAATGAGCGGCGTCCATTCTCGTCAGGTTCACCCAGCTGCGTTCGTACGCATTCAATCTGCGCCAGACGCCCGTTTGCTCCAGCGATGAAGCGCACTGGTTGAGTCAAAAAGTGGTACTTGGCTCCCTCTTCAACTGCCATCTTGCGGTCTTTATAACCGCCGGGCATTTCCGCCTCGCCCCGCCTGTACAGGCAGGTCACTTCCTGGGCATTCATCCGTAAAGCGGTCCGCAAACAGTCGGAGGAGGTATCCCCTCCGCCGATCACTACTACCTTCTTGCCTACTTCTGGTCGGCTGCACATCTCATGCGGCAACAGGTCCATATCCACGTTCGAGCGGATCAGAAAATCTGTCGCTTTATACACCCCTGGTAGCAGTTCCCCTGGGATGTTCATACTGGCATCCACCGTGGTTCCCACCCCCAAGAACACCGCGTTATAGCCTCCGCTGAACAGCTTATCCACGGTGATCTTCGGCCCGATATAGGTGTTGCATACAAAGGTCACCCCTGCTTTAAGCAAGTCATCCCAGATGTCAAACACCACTTTCTTGGGTAGCTTGAAATTGGGAATCCCATAGATCAGCAAACCACCCGGGGCCGGTCGCGCATCGAAGATCGTTACCCAATGGCCACAACCTACCAGCTGCTTGGCACACGCCAATCCGGCCGGCCCTGCCCCGATGATGGCCACCTTCTTCCCGGTAAATTTACCCACCGAAAGTGTAACACCCACCTTGCGCCGCTCATAATGGGTGGCAAACGCCTCCAGCACGCCCGTCGGCACGGGTATTTCGCCCTTCTTTCCCCGCACGCAGGCTCCCTCGCACAGCTTTTCCTGCGGGCAGATCCGCCCGCACACCTCAGGCAGGCTGCTGGTCTCCCGGTACACGCTTGCCGCTTGAAGGAACTCACCCTGCTCGATCAGCCACATGGCATATGAAATGTCATTTTTTGCCGGGCATGCCTTCTGGCAAGGGGCAGGGTCTGGGCAATGGATGCAGCGGCTGGCTTCATATCTGGCCCACTCCTCGTCGATGCGGATAATAGCCTCATCCCAATCTTTAACCCGTTCTGCAGCTGGGCGCGTGGGCAGCCCGCGCGAAGGGATCGCCATTCGTGCTTTTCGATCTACACCCGAAAAATCCCTTGGGATTTCCATCTAGTCCACTCCTCGGAAAATGTTGGACATTCTCTAATTATTATGAAGGAGCCTTTTGAATAATTGTAGTCGTATCAACCGAGGTATGCATCGATCGTATACCCGGCCTTACGCCCCGCTACGACGGCGGTTACCACCATATCAGGTCCGGTGACCACATCTCCACCCGTAAACACCCCGAACCGGCTGGTCGCCCCGGTCTCGCGATCCGCCACGATCATGCCCCACTTCTGTGTTTTCAAGCCTGGTGTCGTAGCAGTCACGATCGGGTCGGGGTAGTATCCCATAGCTACAATGGCAGTATCTGCATCGATAATAAAATTTGAGCCTTCTATGATCTCGGGGTAGCGCTGGCCTTCCTCATCCGGCTCGCCGACCATGATCTTCACACAGTCGATCCATGCCAGGTCTCCATCTGGGCCAGGGATCAATCTCACTGGTTGGCAAAGGTATTCGAATTTTACACCCTCTTCGATCGCCAGTATCCTGTCCCGGGCTCTGCCTGGTATCTCATGCTCAGTATAACGGTACAAACATGTGACTTCCTTTGCACCCAGCCTCAGGGCAGTTCGTGCACAGTCAGTCGCCGGGTCTCCGCCCCCAATCACCACTACCCTCTTTCCCACTTCGGGATTAACCCGCATCCTGGGAGGCAGATGCGTTTTATCGGCGTTAGCCCGGATCAAAAACTCTGTGGCCTTGTAAACGCTCGGCAGATCCTCTCCAGAAATTTCCAGCGGAGCATCGATTCCGCTTCCCACGCCCAAAAAGACGGCTTCGTACCCTTCCTCAAACAGGTCGTTGACCGTCTTCTTCTTCTTACCGACCAGGGTGTTGCCCACGAAGGTCACGCCGGCCTGTTTTAATCCGTTCCAAATATCTGAAATCAGTGCATGGGGGAGTTTGAAATTCGGGAACCCGTAGGTCAAGGCTCCCCCAGGGTATGAGCGGGTGTCATAGATCGTCACCCAGTGGCCCATGCGAATCAACACATCCGCACACGCCAGCCCCGACGGACCGGCACCCACGATCGCCACTTTCCGGCCGGTCAGATCGCCGGGTTGGATTTCAACACCCTTTTCCCGGCGCTCATACTCACACGCGAAAGATTCGAGCACGCCAATAAGAACGGGGTCACCGATTTTCTTAAGCACGCATGCCCCCTCGCACAATCTTTCCTGGGGGCAAACCCTTCCACAGATCTCGGGCAGGAAGTTGGTCTTCCTGAAAATGCCCGCCGCTTCGATGAATTTACCCTTTTCAATTAAAAAGAGCGCTTGAGGAATATCACTCCCGGCCGGGCAGGCACGGCGGCAGGCTGCCATCTCATGGCAGTGGATGCAGCGCGATGCCTCGTATTTCGCCCATTCTTCGTCGAGGGGTGCCCTGCCTTCATTAAAGTCCTTTACGCGCTCATCAACAGAACGGGTAGGTAGCCCGCGCGACGGCAGGTGGATACGCGCTTTTCGGTCAATTACCGAAGAGTCAAGCTGGGAATCCGTCTGTACCTCACTTACTCTGTAGATAGTGATCGATCGCTGCGGCCGCCTTGCGTCCAGCGACCATGGCCGTCACGACCAGGTCCGGACCGGTAACGTCGTCACCACCTGCAAATACGCCCGGCCGTGTGGTTGCACCGGTCTCGTGGTCAGCAACAATCAAGCCGTATTTCTGGGTTTTAAGCTCAGGGGTGGTGTCACCAATTATCGGGTTAGGCCAGTACCCCAGCGCCAACACTGCCGTATCAGCTTCAACGATGAAGTTTGATCCCTCAATCGGGACAGGCTTGCGCCGTCCCTTTGCATCAGGCTCACCCAGCTCCATGCGGATGCATTCAATTTTGGCCAGGTGGCCTTGCTCATCTGCAATGAATTTTACTGGCTGTGTCAGGAATTGGTAATGCGCGCCTTCTTCTAGAGCCAGCTCACGGTCCTTCACGCCGCCCGGCATTTCCTTAATTGTACGCCGGTACAGGCAGGTTACTTCCTCTGCCCCCATGCGCAGCGCTGTCCGCAGACAGTCTGAAGCGGTATCACCACCACCGATCACCACTACCTTCTTGCCGATCTCCGGTCGTGAGCGCCAATCTTCAGGGAGCAGATCCATATCCACATTGCTGCGTGCCAAAAATTCTGTGGCCTTGTAAACACCGGGCAGGTCTTCACCGGGTACTTCCATCGGGGCATCCACATTGGAACCGACTCCAACAAATACCGCGTCAAATCCGTTCTCAAACAGTTGGTCGATGGTAATGTCCTTGCCAACGTAAGTGTCATACGAGAACTTTGCCCCGGCTGCTTCCATGTCTCCCACCCGACAGAAAACGATTTCTTTTGGGATCTTGAATGGTGGGATACCATACACCAATAATCCTCCCGGGGCAGGCTTGGCTTCGATCACGGTTACATCGTGACCTTTTTGCAGCAATTGTTCTGTGCAGGCTAAGCCAGCCGGGCCTGCGCCTACAATCGCCACTTTCTTACCCGTCGGAGCCCCCACCGGCACCTTCACTCCCACTGTTCGCCTCTCATAGCAGGTTACATAAGCCTCCAACGGCCCCGTCAATACGGATGCATGGCTCTTGATATGTGAACACGAGCCCTGGCAAAGCTGCTCCTGTGGACACACACGCCCACAGATTTCAGGCAGGCTGCTGGTATGGCGGTATAATTTAGCGGCTTCCAGGAATTCACCTTGCTCAATCAGCCACATCGCTGACGGGATGTCATTATGGGTAGGGCAAGCTTCCACGCAGGGGGCTGGATCGGGGCAATGCACGCAGCGCGACGCCTCAAACATGGCCTCTTCAGGTGTCATCGGGATGCAGATATCATCAAAATCACACACCCTCTGCGAGACGGTGCGATGGCTGATATCCAGGCTAGGTAGCCGGGCACGCGCCTTGCGATCGATCGCTAATGAATCACTTGAGATTTTTTCCATCCTGCACCTCCTGCACGAGAAACGTATTTTCATATTATCGGGGTTAAACCGAAAAAATTAGTCCCTATTGTCATATAATTTTGTGACGGTTGTCACATGCTATTTGGTCAGATTCTTGCACGTTTTGAAGCACATTCTTTCATTTCTAATGCAGTTCTTACAATGTTTTGATAAGATGGTCTCTTGCACTCAGCAACAAATATCTTCTCAAATTGTCACCTCTTTGGGGCTGCCTCAGGAGGAGGGTTAAATCATGCGCAAATTCATTATCATCGTACTGAGTCTGGTCGCCCTGGGTATCATTGGTTATTTTGGCTACCAGGTGGTTAAAAATCGCCAGCAAGCCAGGTCCATCAGCAATTTGGAAACCGTCACTGCCAGCCAGGGTAGCCTGACGGCTACCGTCGGAGCGACCGGCACAGTTCGCCCTGATCAATCTGCCCTCATTGCCTGGCAGACCACTGGCAATATCGACCAGGTGTACATACAGGTAGGTGAAGTGGTCACCTCAGGCCAGGTACTTGCCAGTCTGGTCAAGACCTCTCTACCCCAAAATATCATCCTGGCCCAATCCGATATGATTGCCGCTCAGAAACAGCTGGATGACCTGCAGAACAACCAATCCGCCTCCAAGCAAGCCTTGCAGGCAATAAATGCTAGCCAACAGGCAGTCTATGATGCGGAACGGGCGATGGTCAGGTTTGACCAAAAAGCGTATAAGGATGAGCTCGAAAAAGCCCAGAACACAGTGGTGGACAAAAAAGACGCCCTTGATGAGGCCCAGAAAGATTTTGATCCCTACAAGGATTGGGACCCCAACAATGCTACCTATCAGAAATATGAGCAGCGCCTGACGGATGCTCAGATCGCCTACGATGAAGCTGTCCGTAAGGTCAATGAGCTTGAGCTGCAGCAACAGGCTGCCCAGGCGAACCTCGACGCAGCCCATGCCGCCCTGGCTGATGCCCAACGCGCTTTTGATAAGGTCAAGGATGGACCAAACCCGGATGACATCACTGCGTTGCAAACCCGTATCGCGGCTGCACAGGCAACCCTGGATAACGCCAGCCTGACTGCCCCGTTTAACGGAACAATCACCGAGATTGACATTAAATCTGGCGACCAGGTCGCTCCTGGCCTCACAGCGTTTCGCCTGGATGACCTCGGCCGCCTGCTCATTGATGTGCAGGTTTCAGAAGTAGATATCAACAGCATCAAGGTCGGTCAGCCGGTCACTTTGAGCTTTGATGCCATTCAGGATAGGCAATTTGCGGGTGTGGTCAGTCAGGTGGCACCTGTCGGGAATATTGTCCAGGGCGTGGTTAATTTCGAGGTCACCGTGGAGCTAACCGATGCCGATGAAAATGTGAAACCTGGGATGACTGCTGCGGTGAATATCATCATCGATCAGATTACCGATGCCTTGCTGGTTCCTAACCGCGCTGTGCGTGTGGTGGATGGTAAGCAGGTTGTGTACATCCTGAATAACGGGCAGTTGCAGGAAGTTGAAGTAACCCTCGGCGCTTCCTCTGATAGCATGAGTGAAGTGACCGGCGGTAGTTTGCAGGCAGGTGATCAGATCGTCCTGAACCCGCCTCAAGATTTATTGACGATGGGGGGTCCCTTTGGAAGGTAACATGGCTGGATACGCTTTCACAACTAATCCCATGCCCCCTGCCAACGGGTGGGTCATTCATGCTGACAACCTGACCAAGATCTATAAAATGGGCCAGGTGGATGTCCATGCCCTCAATGGGCTGTCTTTAAATATCTCCCGCGGTGAGATTGTCGCCATCATGGGCCCTTCCGGTTCTGGTAAATCGACCCTGATGAACATCATCGGTTGCCTAGATCGGCCCACCTCTGGGGAATATATCCTGGATGGTGAGAACGTCTCGCGTCTCACCGATGACCAGCTAGCCACGATCCGTAACCGTAAAGTAGGTTTCGTCTTCCAGAGTTTTAATTTGCTGAACCGCGCCACTGCCCTGGCCAATGTTGAGCTTCCATTACGTTATTCAAGTCAGGATAAAGGCCGACGTGAAAGGGCACTCCATGCCCTCGAATCCGTCGGGCTGTCTGATCGTATCGGTCACCGCCCAAACGAGCTATCTGGCGGGCAACAACAGCGCGTGGCTATCGCCCGTGCCCTGGTCAATGACCCTGCCATTATTCTCGCCGATGAACCGACCGGTAATCTTGATACCAAATCAGGCCTTGAAATTATGGAACTCCTGTTGAGCCTTAACCGCGAGCAGGGCACTACCCTGATCATCGTCACCCATGCTGCAGATATCGCTTCCCAAACACAGCGCATCATCCGCATACGCGATGGTGTGGTGGAGGCAGCTCAATGAACATCGGGCAGGCCGTCCTCGAAGCATTTGAAAGTCTGGCAGCCAATAAGTTGCGCGCTGGGTTGACCATTCTAGGTATTGTCATCGGTGTGGGAGCTGTTATCGCCATGGTTTCGGTTGGCCGTGGTGCCCAGGCTACTATCACCGAATCGATCAACGGCATTGGCACCAACCTGATTTTCGTTTTCCGCGGTGGCTCGGAGGATGTACGCAATCCCAAGCACATCACGCTGCAGGATGCACAGGCCATCGCCGATCCTTTTCAAGCTCCTTCTGTCAGTGCAGTCGCTCCAGTCATCCAGGATTCTGGTAAAGTAACCTTCGGGCGGGAGAGCACAACTACCAGCATCACTGGCGTTACGCCGGAATACCAGAGTGTGCGTAAGTACGGCTTGACCGAAGGTGAATTCATCAACCAGGAACAGCTGCTCGGCCAGGCTTCTGTGGTGTTGTTAGGCTCCGAGGTGGCTGATAAGCTCTTCGGTCGCCAGGAAGGCCTGATCGGCGAGACCGTGCGTATTGAAGGGCAACCCTATCGTGTCATTGGCGTCCTGGAGTCTAAGGGTGGCTCTGGCTTCTCCAATGCCGATAACCAGATCATGGTACCTTTTTCCACTGCCCAGGCCCGCCTCATCCGTCATGCTGTCACCGACCAGGTGGATCTGCTTCTTGTAGAAGCAGTCAGCCCCAAAGCCGTGCCCGCTGCCAGTGAAGAAGTCGCCCAGATCTTGCGCACACGCCACCGCACCGCCATCGGTGCCGACGACTTCACCATCCTGACCCAGCAAGATTTCTTGTCAACAGCCAGCACCATCACCAATGTGCTGACCATCTTCCTGGGTGGCGTTGCAGCCATTTCGCTGCTTGTGGGTGGCATCGGCATCATGAATATCATGCTGGTCTCGGTCACCGAGCGTACCCGTGAGATTGGTTTACGGAAAGCGGTTGGTGCTCACAAAAGTGATATCCTGATCCAGTTCCTGGCCGAGTCTTCCGTGCTCAGCCTCATCGGTGGTGTCATCGGCATCATCCTCGGTTATGCCATCGCGATTGTCGTATCACAGATTGCCAAGGCGAGTAATGCCAACATCGCCCCCACGATCAGCCTCGATATCATCTTGATCGCCACCTTGTTTTCCACAGCTGTGGGACTGTTCTTCGGTCTATATCCGGCCAACCGCGCTGCCAACCTCGAGCCGGTTGAAGCACTACGCTACGAATAAACTGGATCAATCTCCCAGCTTATCAAGCGCAGTCTTCATCCGTTCCAGGGCATGAGTCAGCGTCACCCAAGAGCAGGCGAAGTTAAGGCGAACAAACCCCTTCCCACCCGTCCCAAAGGTTGCTCCGTCATTCAATCCCACGCGGGCTTCCTTTATGAAAAATTCGCATGGATTCCCCTGGATACCAGCTTTCCGGCAATCCAGCCATCCCAGGTACGTACCTTCTGGTTGCATCATATGTAGGCTGGGCAGCTGCTCTCGCACATATTGCGTCAAATAATCGCGGTTGCTTTCCAAATAATTTAATGCCTGATCCAGCCATTCCTGGCCATCCCGGTATGCAGCCAGAGTCGCCCGCAGGCCCATCAAGTTTACCCACATGACCAGCCCCCGCATGCTTTCAACGAATTTCCTGCGCAGCTCCTGATTTTGGATGATGGCAAAGGAACACTGCAATCCGGCAATATTAAATGTCTTGGTCGGTGCCATCAAGGTGATCGTGTTCTGAGCGACTTCCCTACCCAATGTTGCAATGGGGATATGTCTGTGCCGTTTAAACACCAGGTCACAGTGAATCTCATCGGAGCAGATCACCACCTCTTTACGCAGGCAGATTTCTGCCATGCGCTCCAGCTCATCTTTGCGAAAAACACGCCCTACAGGGTTATGCGGGTTGCACAAGATGAATAACCTGGTACGCTCCGTGATCGCCCTTTCAAAGGTCTCCCAGTTGATTTCATAATACCCATCGCGACCCTGTTCTAAAACAGCTTCGTGTCGTTTCATGTTCGCATTTTGGGCGGTGCCCAGGAATGGAGGGTAGACCGGTGTCTGCACCAATACACTGCCGCGTGAAACGGCAAGGCTCTGGCAGGCAAGGTTCAACCCTACGATCACCCCTGGCAAGATGACCACCTCCTCGGTTGCCACCTTCCAGTCATACAACCTTAACATGCGTTCAACGATCACCTCTCGCAGCTCGGCGATGGGTTTGTGGTTGGAAAAAACATCCGGGTAGCCATAAATCGCCTCGTCAACACGTTCCCTCAGTGCCCGCCTGATCGGATCGGCCACCGGGTAATCCATGTCTGCCACCCATAACGGAAGCACATCTGGCTCAAATTGGTTCCACTTGACGCTGTCCGTTAACCGCCGGTCTGGTAGGTGATCGAAATCGTATCGCATGTTACCCCTTCATGAGCATTGATGAAAGCTTCAAGGTCAGATTTTGTAGGTTGGGTTGAGCAAACGACTTTTTGTAAAACCCAACACCGCTTCGGATTGGGTCAATCCGTTTTACTTTTATTTACCTGCTTGTATGTTGGGCCTGTCCGTTTCGCTCTTTTACCGGATTATGCGTGTGATCTTTCACGCGAAACCCAACAAAATTAAGATGATTACTGTCACAATCCTACACGAAACCCGCTAACTCAATATTTCTTGCACCTACGACACATTAATACAATTTCGCAATTAATCATGCAGAACCACGCATAGTCTAACACAATCTCAAAAAAAATACCCCATTAAATAGTGCCCATTTTCATAATTCCCTCAAGCAAAAATCACCCTTCGCCTGCCCGTCTTCCTTTTGGTGTAAAATTAGCTTACCAGTACCCATCAGTTTACATTCTAAGGAGGTATGCTATGTCTAACTGGAAAGTCCTTATCACCGATGGTCTTTCTGATAAGGGCATCTCGATCCTCAGTTCCGCCGCGCAGGTTGATAACAAACCCGATATCGCAGCCGACGACCTGTTGAAAATCGCCGGTGACTATGATGCCATGGTCGTGCGTGGTCGCACTAAGGTCACCCCAGTCGTTTTCGATGCAGCTGTCAAGCTTAAAGCAGTGGGGCGCGCTGGCGTGGGGGTAGATAACATTGATTTGACCGCCGCCCGCAGCCACGGGGTGACGGTGGTAAACGCCCCCATATCCACCTCATTGGCTGTCGCAGAGCTGGCTATCGGCCTCATGTTTTCGCTGGCACGCATGATTCCCAAGGCAGACACCACCATGAAACAGGGCCAATGGATCAAGAAGCAGCTCGAAGGGATTGAGCTTAATGGCAAAATCCTCGGCATCGTGGGAATGGGCAATATCGGCACCGCCCTGGCCTCCCGCACTGCAGGCCTCGGTATGAAAGTCATCGGCTATGATAGCCTGGTCCCCGCGGAAGAGATCAAGAAGCGTGGAGCACAGCCAGTTTCAGCAACCGACCTGTATGCCCGGTCCGATTTCATCTCCTTCCACCTGCCGCTCACCCCCGAATCAAAGGGCATGGTCAACGGCCAGGTGCTTGCCCAGATGAAACGTGGCGTCCGCCTGGTGGATGCCGCCCGCGGGGGTATTATGGACGAAACAGCCCTTTTGGCAGCCCTCGAAACCGGCCAGGTTGCAGCGGCCGCTTTGGATGTTTTCGCAACCGAACCCCCCGGTCTCACTGCCCTGGTCGCCCACCCCAATGTGGTTGCCACACCTCATATCGGTGCCCAGACTGAGGAAGCCCAAGACCGCGCCGCTGAAGACATTGCCTCTGAAGTGCTTAATGTCTTGCGCGGTGAAACCTTGCGCTGGAAGATCGTCTAGGTCACAAACATTGCCTGGGCAGGCTGTACCGTCGCTTCAGAACTCAGCCTGCCCAACTGATGATCCCTGGCGAACAATACCGTGATAACCGGTGTGTACCGAACCGGATTAGTTCGATACAGGTATAATAATTGACTGCACGACGATTAGTTATTTTATGATAAACCGATATGATTTAGAGGAGCACTATGCAACCTGAACAACAACTCCAGGAACTCAAGACCCACCTCGGTGAGGTTTTCGACCTCATGCATGCAGCCGCTTTGCTCAGCTGGGACCAGCAGACATACATGCCTCCTGGCGGAACAGAGAACCGCGGTCAGCAGCTGGCCACTCTCCAACAGATCGCCCACAAAAAATCAACTTCTGAAGAAGTAGGCCGTTTGCTGGATGACCTCCAGCCCTATGTTGCTCAGCTTGACCCCGACTCTTTCGATGCGCGCCTGGTAAAGGTGACCAAGCGCGCCTACGACAAGGAAGTAAAAATCCCGGTTGATTGGGTGATGGAATTTGTCATGGTCACCACTGCTGCGCATGAGATCTGGGCCAAAGCGCGCGCTACCAACGACTTTCCCCTTTTCCAGCCCCATCTGGAGAAGATCCTCGAGCTCACTCACCGGTATGCAGAGATTTTCGCACCTTATGATCACCCTTACGATCCCGCGGTCGATGTTTTTGAGCCAGGTTTGAAAACCGCGGATATCAAGGCGATCTTTTCCGCTCTCCGCCCCCAGCAAGTCGAGCTGATCCGCCAGATTGCCAGTCGCCCACAGGTAGACAACTCCTTCCTTTTCCTCACTTACGATGAACAAAAGCAGTTGGACTTCGGTGTTGAGATCATCACCAAGATGGGCTATGATTGGAACCGCGGCCGGCAGGACAAAACTGTTCACCCCTTTTCCACCTCCTTCGGCTGGGGAGACGCACGCATCACCACACGTGTCTACCCCAATTTCCTATCACCTGCTCTCTTCGGCACCCTACACGAAACCGGGCATGCCATGTATGAGCTTGGTTCCGATAAATCCCTCGACCGCACGCCGTTATTCGGCGGGGTCTCTTCCGGGGTTCATGAATCCCAATCCCGCATGTGGGAGAACCTGGTTGGGCGTTCCATGCCGTTCTGGCAGCATTTCTATCCCCGTCTGCAGGAATACTTCCCCTCCCAAATAGGTAATCTCTCCCTCGAGAATTTCTACAAGGGCATCAACAAGGTCCAGCCCTCATTAATCCGCGTCGAAGCTGATGAAGCCACCTATAACCTGCACATCATGTTGCGCATGGAGCTCGAGATTGCTCTTATGGAAGGCACCCTGGTAGTAAAAGACCTGCCTGATGCCTGGAATACCCGTTCGCAGGAATATCTGGGCATCACACCTCCGGATAATAAACAAGGCGTCCTTCAGGATGTTCACTGGTCTGGTGGGATGATCGGTTACTTCCCCAGCTATGCGCTTGGCAACCTGATCGCCTCCCAACTTTGGGAGCTCATCAACCGCGACATCCCCGACCTGCCTGACCAGATCCGCCGTGGAGAATTCGCTCCATGGGTTGCCTGGCTGCGCGAGAAGGTCCATGTCCACGGATCAAAATTTGAGCCTCAGGAACTTATCCAACGCATAACGGGTAGTAAGATAGATCCTGCCCCGTACATGCGTTACCTTACAACCAAATTTAGCAAGATATACGACATTTAATCAACCGAGAGGACGAGGCTCTTTCGAAACAACTTCGCCATCGTTATGTACCGGTTCACCCTCGTCCTCTCCTTTATCCTACTGATCCTGCTTGGTGTGGGTTGTTCCAGGTTGCAGGAAACAACCGTACCCACCCCTCTCCCTTTAGATTACATCCCCACGGCCGTACAGCTCACCCTGCAGGCAGCCCAGACAGATACACCTGACGATATTCCCACCTCGACCTCCACTCCAACAAATATCCCATTTGCTTTTCCCACCATTCCTCAGCTGGATTCCCCCACGCCAGGTGGACCATTGCCTACTTCCCCGGCGAACAACCAGACCGTTACCTTAAGCCCAACCCCCTCAGCCACAGCCACATCGAACCCAAACGCCACAGCCACCCCGCGCCCTTCTCGCGCTCCCAGCCTCACCCCCACGCCTACCCTCCCCCCGGCAGGTGTGCAAATTAACTCACCCGGTCCCATGTCGCGTGTAGCCTCGCCTCTCAAGCTCACTGCCAATTTGCGTGCCGTGGCTTCTGGTTCCTACAATGTCGAGTTGTGGATCGAGCCTCTCCAGCCTGGTGGTGACCCACGCCTGCTCTATCGTGAGGTCGAACGGTTGATCAGCAACCCTGTGGAGTGGCTATACCTGGATCAGCACATCGAGTTCGAGCTCGACCGCGTCTCTGAATATGGACAGCTGCGTATCACCGTCCTGGATTCCTTCGGAAGGGCGGTTTCCATCAACTCAATCAACGTTATCTTGCTCCAGTTGGGGCAGAGCAGCCTCACCCCAGCCGGCCTCAAGACCGAGTCGCTCGTCATCAATGAACCGACCCCTAACCACCTCATCCAGGGTGGAGTGCTCATTGTCAGCGGTATTGCCCTTCCCACCGAAGATTTCATTCATGCCCAGCTGGTTACCGCCGATGGACGGACCGTTGGTTCAGCCGATTATGCTGTCATCCCTTCATCCGATGGCTCTTATGTTCCATATTCCGTTGAAGTTCCCTACCAAGTGGAAATCCCTACCTGGGTACGCCTGCAGGTGTCAGAATCAAGCTCCCGCATTGCCGGCATCGATCATCTCTCATCCGTTCAGGTGCTCCTCAGCCCCTAGCCGAAATCTCCAACCCAATAAGCACGCCTCAATCTTTGGTGAGGGGTCGTTTTTTCCTCCCCTAAATCCCGATCTGTGGGATTTGGGGGAGGTAGGAGGGGGTCAGAGAAATCGTAGGTTGGGTTAAGGTCACCTGGTCACCTGGTCATCTGCACGAATTTTGTGCGGCACGAATTTCGTGCGGCACGAATTTCGTGCGGCACGTTTTACATGCGGAGTGGGTCATTTTCTCCTCCCCTAAATCCCGATCTGTGGGATTTGGGGGAGGTAGGAGGGGTCTGAAAGCTAACCTTAATCGCTGGTTCATGCAGAAAATCTATTTTTCCATTATCTACCTGCTCTTGTCCTTCACATAATATTCCCCACGACTCATATTCCACTTAGCTATTTCATCTCTTTTCTTGGTTAAAATGCGAGTATTATCAAACCCATGAGTCAGCTATCCGTCACATTTAAACGCCTGACCAACGAGACGTTCACATCCTTCGCCGTTCGTAATTACCGGCTGTACTACATTGGGCAGATTATCTCTACCTCGGGCACCTTCATGCAGAGTGTCGCCCAGGCCTGGCTGGTGCTTAAGCTGACCAACTCTGGCACTGCACTGGGGATCGTCTCGGCCTTGCAATATATTCCCATCCTGCTGTTCGGCACTGTGGGTGGTGTCATGGCCGATCGCTTCCCCAAGCGCACTGTGCTTTACTTCACTCAGGCGGCAGCCGGCCTGCTGGGCTTAACCCTGGGGGTGTTGGTAGCGACCAACCTCGTCACCCTGTGGATGGTCTACATTCTGGCCTTTCTGCTGGGTTGGGTGACCGTGTTTGACAACCCGGCTCGCCAGACTTTTGTTTTGGAGCTGGTGGGAGAGAGTCGGCTGAGAAACGCGGTAACTCTGTACTCCACGCTGGTGAATCTCTCGCGCGTGATCGGCCCCACCCTGGCGGCCTTATTGATTGCTTCCATTGGCCTGGCTCCCTGTTTTATTCTCAATGGCCTCTCTTATGGGGCCGTGGTAATCATGCTCTCCCTGATGCGTGCCAGTGAGCTCCATGTCACCCCACCAATAACCGCCACGAAAGGGCAGCTGCGTGAGGGTATCAACTACGTGCGTACCACACCCATCTTGTTGAACACGTTGCTGATGCTGTTCGTTGTGGGCATGTTGACCTTCGAGTTCCAGGTGAGCCTGCCCCTCCTTGCTCAATATACGTTTAACAGCGGTGCTAGCGGTTATGCCTTTCTATCCGCCTGCTTGGGCATGGGGGCTGTCGTCGGCGGTTTGGCTGTTGCCAGTCAGCGAAAGTATTCACCGGCTTTGTTGGTAATTGCTGCTTTCCTGTTCGGGGCAACGGTGTTAACTGCAGCCATCATGCCTACCCTTTACCTCTCAGGATTGTTGTTGGTGTTAGCCGGCGCCTGTTCAATTTACTTCACCTCACTGGGGAACACCATCCTGCAGCTATCCAGCTCACCCCAGATGCGCGGGCGGGTGATGTCCTTCTGGTCGATGGCTTTCCTGGGCTCCACCACCATCGGCGGCCCTCTGGTTGGCTGGTTTGCCCAAACCTTTGGCGATCGCTGGGGACTGGCAATCGGTGGACTTGCCGGCCTTGCTGCCGGGCTCCTCGGATTGATCAACCTGCGTAATTCACATTCGAAAGCAGACCATCCTGATTGAGAGCGACTCCTGAATCATCTATGGGCGGATTGCATCCGCTCGAGGTGGTAACCCCAGATTATGGTGCACACTCTTCAGCCCTAGAAAGATGTGCAGGTCTGCCCTTCCTTTTTAGACAGTCTTATACGTCTCTTTACCTCCCCGTAAATGGTATTAAACAATCGGGGCTGTCTACCAAATGCTAGACAGCCCTATGAAGAATTTTTGATGATATTGAGTCAGGATGATTACTTCGGAACCACCTGTAATATTGCCTCCATCCCACTGGTATCATGCAGGATACACACGTACAAGATATTACCGCTGATGTCCCCTATCGTCACGGTGTACTCGTAAGGTCCAGGGCCAAGGGGGTTCAACAAGCCTGAGCTATAAATTCCACTGCGGGTCAGGGGTTGGCCAGGGTTGATCGGTGCCAACACCTGGGGGTTGATCAACAGCACTGGTGGACCAGGCGGGTTCGGGATGGGTGTGATGAAGCTGATATCATCTGCACCGTTCAGGAATGTCACCGTATGCGGGGCTTCGGTGTTCGTCGGGCTGAGCGCAAACGTGACAGTATCGCCTTGATGTACAGCAAGATTATTCGGGATAAAGTCCATCAGATCATATTGGCCCTGTGACCAGCCGATCAAGACAGTATAGTTGGTTGAGCCATCTGGGTTCTTCTTCGGCGCTGGCACTTTGCCCAATGCTGCGCCATACAATGCATATGAATTAGCTAGTTGCGCACTCATAGCTGCTTGTGCCTGGATAGACACCACTGCTGGTGATGGGATTGATACTGATGAAGCCTCAACCACCACAGTGCCTGACATCATCATCCCGTGGATGACGCAAACATACGGGAACGATCCCTGCTTGGTAAATGTCAAGTTGAACTGTGTTGGCTGGCCAGGATCAATTGACATCACACCTGAGTTGGCATAAGTTGAGCCATCATACATCCCATCTTGTGGCATAGCCGGGAACGCAACTTGCGGATTTAACATCAACCCTGCAGGCGTAAAGCCAGACGGGGTTGGCACGAGCGTCTGCGGCATAGCAGCCCCTGCCAGGAACGTGACTGTATGGATTTCATGCGTGTTCTGTTTCCAGATCACGGTATCGCCCACATGGATATGCAGCGTTGCTGGAAAATATGCCATCACGCCGGTCCTAAGGGCAACATTCTCTGCGCCTACCAGAACAGTATAGGTCTGTGCTGTGCTGGCTGAGGCCAGGCCAGGCATCGCCAGTCCAATTGCAGAAATTAATAAAGACAAAGCGATTACTAGCCTAAATACTGGTAACCTTTTCATTCATTTCCTCCTATTTATTTGTTAAAGATATTTTAGTTTGTGTAGATTACATCCCCAAATCGACCTAATTCTACCTTGTTTATCCGGTTTGTCAAATTAAGGTCTGCTCATTATCAAACCGAACGACAGGCAACCTCTGATTAATTCCTTATCGAAATTTTGAGCTGACGAAAAATGATGTTTATGCCTGTTTCAGGATAAATATCCACTTATCTATGCGGTTAAATCTATTCAAACCTCACCAATCTTGATATACTCCTCCTACTTCTGGAGGACATCACTCTGACTGGAGGTATACCATATGTCCAACCACCCCTTCCTTTCCAAACGAGCTCCGATCTATAAAGACATTCCCGACGACCAGTGGAACAATTGGCGCTGGCAGCTTTCCAACCGTCTTAATACCGCCGAAGAGATCGGCAAGGTGCTCACCCTCACCGAAGATGAGAAGAACGCCCTTAATGCCCCGCATCTTTTCCGCGTTGATATCACCCCTTATTACATTTCCTTGATCAATCCCGACGACCCCGAAGACCCCATCCGCAAGCAAGTCATCCCCAACGACTGTGAGATGCAACCCTTCACCGCGGAAATGGCCGATTCTCTCTCAGAAGACGCTCACTCCCCTGTCCCGGGTCTTGTACACCGTTACCCTGACCGTGTCCTCATGTTGGTCACCACCCAATGCGCGTCATACTGTCGCTACTGCACACGCAGCCGCATTGTGGGTGACCCATCCGCCACCTTCTCTCGCCATGAATTTGAGCTCCAGCTTGAATACCTGCGCAATACACCCCAGGTCCGTGATGTCCTGCTCTCGGGCGGTGACCCGCTCGTCCTGGCCCCCAAGATCCTTGAAGAAATCCTTACCCGCCTGCGTGAGATCCCTCATATCGAGATCGTCCGCATTGGCTCGCGCGTCCCAGTTTTCCTGCCCATGCGTGTTACCGACGAGCTGTGTGACATGCTCCAGCGCTTCCACCCCTTATGGTTGAACATCCATGTCAACCACTCCAATGAGATCTCTGCTGAGCTTGCTCAGGCTACCGATAAGCTCACTCGTGCTGGGATTCCCCTAGGCAACCAGTCCGTTCTCCTAGCCGGTGTCAACGATAACGTCCATGTCATGCGCCAGCTCGTGCAAGACCTGATCCGCATCCGCGTTCGCCCCTACTATCTCTACCAATGTGACTTGGTCCACGGTGCCGGGCACTTCCGCACTCCGGTTGCCAAAGGCATCGAGATCATGGAGGGATTACGCGGCCACACCTCCGGCTTTGCTGTTCCCACTTACATGATCGACGCTCCTGGCGGAGGCGGCAAGATCCCTGTTATGCCCAACTATCTCATCAGCATGTCAGATCACAAGATCATCCTGCGGAATTTCGAGGGGTACATTACCACTTATGAAGAACCCACCGATTACACCCCCGCGAAAGCTGCAAAATTCCTGGGTGACAAACGCCCCGAACCCGGCCAGGAGGGCCTCACCGCCCTATTGGATGGCGACCAGATGTTCATCAAGCCGGAGGGCTTCGAGAAAACCCACGAGCGCGGCGGTCTGCAGCATCGTCTGAAGGATCCCACCAAGTGGAAGCCACTCGGCATCGGCTCTGGTGAGCCTGCCGAACCTACCGACCTTCCAAAATAACGTCCAGGTTTAGTCGTATTATTTATTTGTAGGTTGGATTGAGTAGATTTGTAGGTTGGGTGGAGCACTGATTTTCCGTTCTCCACCCAACTTTTTTCTGTAATTGTTAGGAGGGCGACCTTAAGATCCTTCAAGTACCCATACTCCATACACCCCTTGACAATCCTCCTTTTCCAGCTATAATTACCCCTTAATCTATCTATTATGTCTACTTTTGGAGTGTTTACCTTTTTCGTTTGCACATGTCCGAGGCGGGGTTCCTAGCCGCCTCTGCGTCATGACCTTCTCCCTTACCGGACGACTGACAATCTGACGTAAATGGTGGCAGCACCCCGCTTGCCGACCTTATTTTTCGTGGTTATCATGCCACTTTTTTGTGTAGTTATCCGTCGTTCAAATTTGCAGAAAGGGAAAATCATCCATGAATATCGCCAGCAATATTACCCAGCTGGTCGGGAACACACCCCTCGTCCGGCTCAACCGCCTCACTGCAGGCGCGAAAGCCGATGTGCTAGTTAAGCTGGAATCATTCAATCCCGCCCACAGCATCAAAGACCGTATCGGCGTCGCCATGATCGATGCCGCCGAGCAAGCCAGCCTGATAAATCCCGGCAGCATCATCCTTGAGCCTACCAGCGGTAACACAGGCATCGCCCTGGCCATGGTATGTGCTGCTCGCGGTTATCGCTGCACCCTGACCATGCCCGATACGATGAGCCGGGAAAGGCGTATGCTCTTACGCGCCTACGGTGCCGAGCTGATTCTCACCCCAGGTAGCGAAGGCATGTCCGGCGCCATCCGTAAAGCGGAGGAATTGGCTGCCTCCGACCAACGCTATGTCATCCCACAACAGTTTAATAACCCCGCTAATCCCGAAATCCATCGCCGCACCACTGCCGAAGAGCTTTGGCGTGATACTGATGGCAAGCTGGATTTGTTGGTTGCTGGTGTAGGAACCGGCGGTACTATCACCGGCGTCGGGGAGGTGATCAAGGCTCGCAAGCCCTCATTCAAGGTTGTGGCTGTCGAACCACGGGGGTCTTCAGTGCTATCCGGTGGCGAGAAAGGTCCCCATCAGATTCAAGGTTTGGGTGCGGGCTTCATCCCCCAGGTGCTCAACACCCATATCTACGACGAGGTCATCAGCGTGTCGAATGATGATGCGCTGCAGACTGCCCGGCGGATGGCAAATGAAGAAGGATTGCTGGTAGGCATCTCATCCGGAGCAGCGGTTTGGGCTGCTTTACAAGTGGCGCACCGATCCGAGAATGACGGCAAGCTGCTGGTGGTCATCGCCCCCGATTTTGGCGAACGCTATTTGAGCACCCCGCTCTTCGCCGACCTGGCAGACTAGCCACGTACCTTTTTTTATTCCATCTATCAAGCCGCAAGGATAAATTCCTGTAGCTTGACGATTAGGAGCCATTATGGAAATTAATACCTACCGATCCACTACTACAAGGACAGCCAGACCTGCAGGTATTTTGGAAACCTTTCGTCAGGATGTGCACTCAGCCTTGAGTCGCGACCCGGCGGCAAGGTCTGCCCTGGAGGTGATCCTGGGTTACCCAGGCCTGCACGCTTTATGGGGTTACCGCATTGCCCACTGGTTCTGGCGGCATGATCTCAAGCTATTCGGGCGGCTTCTCTCCCAGCTCGTGCGCGCGATCACCGGCATCGAGATTCACCCGGGTGCACAGATCGGCTCAGGTCTGTTTATTGACCATGGTATGGGGGTGGTTGTTGGTGAGACCGCTGAAATTGGTCAGGATGTCACCCTTTATCACGGCGTCACCCTGGGTGGCACCAGCCTGGAAAAAGGAAAACGCCATCCCACCCTGGGTGACCGTGTTGTTGTGGGTGCCGGCGCTAAGATCCTGGGTCCCATCACCATCGGGCCCGACAGCCGTATCGGCGCCAACGCCGTGGTGGTGAAGTCTGTCCCCGCCAACGCAGTGGTCGTGGGCGTCCCGGGCCAGAATATCGCCCGCAGCAAGCCCCACCGCCAGAGTGATGCGCCTGATCTCAACCACACCTCCCTGCCCGACCTGGTGGGTGTGTCATTGGTTGACCTGATCAAGCGCGTGGAAGCCTTGGAAGCCGAGGTGGATGGGCATGCCAATGGTAAGCCCCACGTGCACGCCCCCACTGACGGTACCTGGTCGGGTGAGGATTTCTCAATCTAGTTAGCCACAACCCAATGGGTTTCATAAACCTGCCGGGTCTTCAGTAGGGAAATGGATTATACTCTGCGCATGTTACCTGATCTTTCTCATGAGGAAATCCTGCGTTATTCTCGTCACCTGCTCATCCCCGATGTTGGTCTCGATGGGCAGCGTAAGCTGAAGGTTGCCTCGGTGCTGATCATTGGCACGGGTGGTCTGGGTTCACCAGCCGCTCTATACCTTGCTGCTGCAGGGATTGGGCATATCGGGCTGGTCGACTATGACGTGGTCGACCGCACAAACCTGCAGCGCCAGGTGATCCATGGCACCTCCACGGTAGGCAAGCTCAAGGTAGAATCCGCTCGCGACCGCATGCACGATTTGAACCCCGACATCCAGGTAGATATCTACAACGAGGTTTTCACCTCCACCAATGCTGAGGGCATCGCTGAGCCTTACGATCTGATCATTGATGGCAGCGATAACTTCCCCACCCGCTACCTCACCAATGACCTATGCGTGCTTACCAGGAAGCCTAATATCTACGGCTCGGTTTACCGCTTTGAAGGCCAGGTGAGTGTCTTTGACGCCCGCGTGGGCCCTTGTTACCGTTGCCTATTTCCCGAGCCACCCCCACCTGGCCTGGTGCCATCCTGTGCCGAAAGTGGTGTTCTGGGCGTGTTACCTGGGACAATTGGTACCCTGCAAGCTACCGAAGCCCTCAAGCTGCTGCTTGGCACAGGTGAGCCATTGATTGGCCGGCTGCTGCTATACAACGCCCAGGATATGAGCTTTGAGTTTGTCAAGCTGCGCAAGAACCCTGCCTGTAAGGTGTGTGGCGAGCACCCCAGCGTGACCGCTCTCATCGATTACGACGCTTTCTGTGGAGTTCCTGGTCACCAGGTGGAAACCGGCTCAGCAGGTGAGCAATGGGATATATCTCCGCGTGAGCTTTCAGCTCGGCTTAACTCAGGTGCTTCACTTTGCCTGGTGGATGTTCGTGAGCCTCATGAGCTGCAGATTTCCCGCATCGAGGGCGTACGCAATTTCCCCTTGGGGCAGCTTGCAACACGTGGTAATGAGCTGGATCCTCAAGATGATATCGTGTTGATCTGTAAGGCCGGTGTGCGTTCCACGCGCGCCTTGCATATCCTGCTTGGGTTGGGTTTCCGCAAGCTCCACAATCTGCAAGGAGGGATGAATGCCTGGGTCAAAGATATTGACCCAAGGCAGCCGATCTATTAATGGCCCCTGACGTGTCTCAACCCTTCACAATGCTGGTTTGCCTGGCTCACCCCGATGATGAGACCTTTGGGATGGGCGGTACCCTGGCGTTGTATGCTAAAAAGGGGGTGCAGGTGCATCTGGTGTGCGCCACACGTGGCGACGTGGGTGATGTGGATCAAGACCTCCTGCAGGGCTTCAGTAGCGTGGCTGAGCGCCGCGAATCCGAGTTACGTTGTGCAGCCGGTATATTGGGCTTGAGCGGGGTCTACTTCCTGGGTTACCGCGACTCCGGCATGCCTGGCACCCCCGATAATCAGCATCCCAACGCCCTGGCTGCCCAGCCAGTGGATGAAGTCGCTGCCAGGGTGGTGCACTACATCCGCTTGCTTCGTCCGCAGGTGGTGGTCACCCATGATCCAATCGGGGGATATAAGCATCCGGATCATATCGCCATGCACCACGCCACACTGCGCGCTTTCCAACTGGCTTCACAGGCGAGCTACCCTTCCGATCTGCCACCTTTTCAGCCGGACAAGTTGTATTACCAGACCATGCCGAAGGCGATCATGCGTTGGGCGGTCAGGCTGGCCCCCTTGTTGGGCATGGACCCGCGCCACTTTGGCCGTAATCGTGATATCGATCTGGTGGCAGTGGTACAGGAAGGTAGCTTCCCCACCCACGCTCGCATCAATTGCCGCAGTGTCAGCGAAATCAGGGACCAGGCTACTGCTTGCCACACCAGCCAGCTGGGTGGAGCTATCGGTCGCAAAGGACCCATGACCATATTAAGGCGCTACCTTGGGGGCACTGAATCGTTCATGCGTGCATATCCCGAGCCGGTGAATGGATTACATGAGCGCGATTTATTTGCTGGCATTGCATCGGTGACGTAATTACTTCAGGCCAGTGCGATAGATCGCCTGGACCCCTGATTAATTTTCCAGTTTTCTTACAATTTAACTGTCTATCTGTCCTTATTCCCTGCCAACCAACGCCCTCTCAATCGCTTCCCTCAGCGAACGTACTTCCACCACTTCGATCCCCTTGGGCCACGGTTCGGCCTTGCGGATGCTTTTCGGCACGATAGCCGTTTTGAAGCCCAGCTTAGCCGCTTCTCGCAATCTGGCAGGCATCTGTCCCACCATGCGCAGCTCACCAGAAAGCCCCACCTCGCCAATCAACACAGTATCGGCTCTCACCGCCACGTCGCGCATCGATGAGGCAATGGCTGTTGCCACTGCCAGGTCGGCCGCTGGTTCCTCCACCTGTATGCCCCCCACAACATTCACGAAAATATCCTGGTCTCCCAGGCGCAAGCCCATGCGCCGTGCCAGCACTGCGCTTACCAGCAGCAGCCGGTTGAAATCTACCCCATTGGGGGTCCGGCGGGGGTTGCCAAATGCTGTGGGGCTGGATAATCCCTGTACTTCCACCAGGATGGGCCGCGTGCCTTCCATGGTGACGGCAATAGCGCTCCCAGGGGCATTCACCATCCGTTCAGCCAGGAAAGCCTCGGATGGGTTGGTCACTTCCACCATACCGCGCTCGCGCATCTCGAACACCCCCACTTCCGAGGTTGCCCCGAAGCGATTTTTGACTGACCTGAGCAGGCGATACGACTGGAAGCGGTCACCCTCCAGGTAAAGCACGGTATCGACGATATGCTCAAGCACCCGCGGGCCGGCGATCGCCCCTTCCTTGGTTACATGCCCGATCAGGAAAACCGCTATACCTGAGCCCTTGGCCAGTTCGCGCAACCTTGAAGCACACTCTCGCACCTGGGTCACGCTACCGGCTCCTGATTCAAGCTCTGGCATGTAAGTGGTCTGGATGGAGTCCACGATTACCAGGGATGGTTTTACTGCAGAAACATGTTCCAGGATAACCCCCAGGCTGGTCTCTGTAACCAGCAGCAGCCCATCTGGCATCTCCTCTGGAGTGTCTTTTAGCAGGCGCATGGCCCGCATCTTAATCTGCCGCTCCGATTCCTCTCCCGAGATGTACAATACCAGGCCTGTCTGTGCCATCTCAAGCGCCACCTGCAGCAGTAGCGTGCTCTTGCCGATACCTGGGTCACCTCCAACCAGCACGATCGAGCCGGGGACGATGCCACCTCCCAGCACGCGGGCGAACTCCCCAATGGATAACCCCCAGCGCTCATCCACATCGCCATCAATCTCGGTCAGCTTGAGCGGCGTCGAGATACCCGTCAAGCCACGGCCAGCTGCGTGCACAGCCTTTGTTGGCGCGGCGATAATCTCCTCCACCATTGAGTTCCAGGCACCGCACTGCGGGCAGCGCCCCATCGGGCGGGCAGCGGTACGCCCGCATTGCTGGCAAACGTATTGGGTGTGTGTTTTCGGCATGGAAAGATTATACCTTTGAAGATTGTCCTGAATGAAAACGAATTGAGGTTCCGGCTAATGTGTTTAGCCCCGGTGCGAAGCTTTAAATGTTATTACCGGGGAGAGAGCATACCCTGCCCCTCATGTTGTAAAAAGCCTATACGGGGAAGGTTGGTGTGGCGGCATACTTAACCGGCCTGGCCAGTTTGATTTTCAAAAATAGCCTAGGCGCAAAAAAGAAAACCCACAACATCACCAACGAGGCCTCCAGGTACCGCAGAGCATACCCTGGAGCAGAATCAACAATAGGAAGCTGTTGTTCCAACCACTCAAAACCGAAATATATAAATAATACCCCGGCAATTCCTGATATACACCGCCAGATCTTTCGTGGAAAAGTTCCTCCGGTTCGAAAATCCGAGCTGGAAGTCATCAACCTGGCACCGATTACACCGCCGAGCAGCACCCCAGCGCAAGCAAAATAATCTCCCATGGAGCGGGCTTGTGGAGTAAAAGCTGCCCATGAAACTGGATCCACCACAGGAGCAATCCAGGCATGCACCAATAGCCCGATCCCAATCACCCCGAGCGACAGTCCGAAAGCCACTCCCACCTGCCACTTAATCGAATGGGTGTTCCAGGCATGCAGTGGAAAAGAATGCGCTTTAATAAGTGTCACCAGCACTGCCAACCCTAATAGCCAGCCAGTCAAAATATCCAGGGGGAAATGCAGGCCAAGGTACATGCCTGAGATACCGATGAGAATGATCAGCAGGCCTGCAGAAGCCCATAGCCAGGCTTTATCCAGACGGTAAGCTAGGTAACCCATTACTGCCAGTGAAATCGCCGCTGCGCTGGAAGGTAGGGCATACGAGCTTGCCTGCGCTAATACCTGCAAGCTGCCTGACCAATAAGGCCGGGGCAGGTGCAAGAGCTGCCGAAACGCTATACTCACTATCGTAGCTGAGACAAACACCATCAGAGCTGTTACTCCAACATTACGGTTGACAGTCCAATAAATGATCGGGATGAGCAAGACGTAAAAAGCTGGAGTTCCAAACAGGTAAACGAACCTGAACAACCCATCCAGCATGGGGCTAAGCGTCTGCAGCATCTGGATCAGATCGATACTGAGACCTTGAAAATTCTCCATTTACATCCTCCTGGCAATCCAAACCAATTTTCATCCAGCCCCTTTTTGGCATAGCACCAGGGTGATTTCCATTTCCTTAACTCTGCCAGACGAGAGGCAAGGGCATTGTCTCTCGTCTGGCAAATCTTTGAAGTGGGGATCTTATTTGATCAGCTCCCAGATCGTGGTATTGGTGAATTTACAATAAGTTCCAAAATCCTTGTTGGTCCCCGAAAGAATGGTGTAGCCGATATCTCCGGGACTGGTCAGGGCCACATACCACTGGTAAATCCGCTGGCCATCAATGTAGGCTGTGACGAATTCTTTTTCAGCCACCACGGTAAAGTCTGAGCTACCGCTTGACGGTGGAGTCAGGCCGGCATAGTTCGGTAGGTCAGGATTCTTCCAGCGGATGCTTTGAGTTTGGTAGCCATTAACCGTCATGGCACCCAGCTCGGCATCTCCACGCGGAGCAAGGAAGACTACCAGGTGGTTGTCGTTATCCTTTAAGCGCAAGACAAAACCGCATCCACCATTTCCGTAGCTTGCCTCGGCAGTTTCCCACTCAATCTGGGTGGATATCACAAAATCTGCCATGCTATACCCGAACCACCACCATTGGTACCAGTTACGCTGAGCCCAGCTCTCCTCGAAATCGTCGATCTCATACATCTCACCCTGGTTCATCGTAATCGTCCCATCGGCCACCATCTGTGCCCAGAAGGCATCTTGCGCCTGCTGGGTAGCCTCCACCGATAACGCCTCAGCAGTCTGCACCGCCTGCTGGGTCTCTAAGCGAGCGGTTTGGGTGCTGGCTGCTGATGTTGCTGCCAGGTTGGGCGTTTCAGTCGGGAGGGGTGTCTCGGTTGGTGTGGAAGTGGCAGTTGCCGTCGGCTCAGGCGTGCTTGTCGCGGTGGGGGCTAGGGCCGTTTGAGTCGCACCCAGGGTGATTGCATCCGATGTGGGCGTGGCAGCTGGAGCCTTTGGCCCGCAGGCAGTCAAGCTGGTGCTGAGCAGCCACAAAATAAGTAATATGAATACCCGTGTCTTCATTTTCATCTCCTCTCTGGTTTCAGTATTGCATAATTGGACTGCCAATTCAAGTGGAATAACCGCCAAAAGACGCCAGATTGGTAAGATATAGAGATAGATTGTTTGCCCGCATGTTGCATCCCCAATATGCGGCTTGATTAACTTATGAACTTGATGTTTCCATTTCTCCTATTGCCCGCGCCACAGAACGGATGGCAGTACGGCGCGTGCGATTAAACGTGCCCTCAGAGATGTACAGCTTCTGCATGATGTCGCGGTTGGACGTTTCTTCGACGTAGGCTTCTTGCAAGATGATGTATGGGTACCATTCGCGGGTCGGTGTTTTTGTTGGTGGCACAGCCCCCGGGCGTAGTTTTTCCAACGCTTCCAGTAGGATCGCATTGACAGCCTTGCCGCGCTCCAAATGAGTTATTTGCCCAGCAGGAAGGCGGTCTCGCACCAGGTTTATCTCAGCCAGAGGTGTATCAGCAAGGTATGGATAATCATACAAATTGCGTAAGGCCTGCTCGATACATTCATTCGATACGGGGGGGTGATTATCTTGATGGTGAAAATTATGTTCTTGGATCAGCTCAGAGATTTTCTCCATATATCGGCGGTTTCGCCACGCAGTCTGGATCGTCTCGCTGAATTCATCGGTGACCTCTAGGATCGGTTCAGTATCATCCAGGGCGTATTGCAGACCGTTCTCTGGCTCACCCAGGATCAGCGCACCCAGTTGTTCAGTCTCGCTATACAGCGGAACCAGCAAAGAAGCGTGATCCAGGGGTGGTGGGAGCTGACCAGATTTTAAATAGACCAGGTCATCAATAGTCAGTTTTTTGATCTCAATATCAGGTAGTTCAGCATCAAATTTACAAGAAATTATCTTCAAGGGAGTCTCACTCCCAAAGATCAGGATTAAGCCATAAGTAGCCTCAACGTAGCTACATAAGCTCTCGAGGGAAGGTTTAAGCAACATTTCTAGTGGAGCGTTCACACCCACCTGGCGGGATAATTTTCTCAATTCCACACGCAGCATGCCTGTATCTTTTGAATAAAAGATACGATCGCGTAAACGGTCGATAGCGGTCATGGATGAATGCGTGATCACAGCCATCGGAGGAAAAACCGCCAGGAGCACCATCGGGGCATGGTATTGCATAATCAGGATCAAGCTGATCGGAACATAGATCAAAAGCACGAGGCTGAGCAGGAAGAAGCTATATACAAAATCTTTCTGGATGGTACGTCCTTCCATCAACGCACTGTACCGCGCCACACTATATCCAATCAGGGCCACCGGAATCGCTTCGAGTAGCGAAATGACCAGGATGGGGATAGGTATCCTGAAATAGGAAGCAGCAATCGACACAAATCCCGCTAAACCGGCAGCTAGCGATGCCCATGCTAGTATTTTGAGTTGATTGCGAGCAACACTCGATGACGCGCTACGTGCCGCAAGGATCAAGTTGTAAACGCAAGTCCAGGTTAAAACGACCAGGGCAACCGCAAAAATCGGGTACCATGGGCCTGCAAGCAGGCTGTTCAAGAAAAGCGGATTTCCACCTTCTGTTGTGAATAAAATCGGGGCATTGATCTGCACAATAACCGCAATTATGGCAACCAGGTATGCCAGTAGTATTCTCACCCAACGCCAGATGGTGGTTCTTCCTGGCAGGAGCAGTATGGTCACATGGTGCCAGATCGCCAGAGCGGGTGCTATCGACCAACCCTGCAACCAGTTGTTGCTGGCGCCTAAAAAAGTCTCGCGCGGCCAGAATGGAAAAAATATCCTTAGCCAGGTCAGCTTGAGCAGGACCACTGGGGGCGGGTTGATCGCCAGTAGCACGTTTTGGAATGCAGCAGCTATTAGCCATAAGGTTAAAGCGGTCATCCAGGCAATCAGGTATTTGGGGCTGCGCGACACCAGGAACAGCCCCAGCCAGATCGCCAGAACAACTGCAGTCAGGTTCACTGCGATAGTCGCACCAAGTATAAAAGACAAGGTAGCCCCTCCCACTATCTTTCTTATAGTCTGATGCGTCGCCAGGGGATGATCGAAGCATTAACCCAGACAGGCAACGAAAAGCTTTATTCGATTTCCACTTATAACGTCGATAAATTAATTATATCGCCGGAACAACAGGATGCAAGCAATTTATAGGAAAAAATTCCCGAGGTCGTAATCGACCTCGGGAATGATAGTGTGTTTATAGGTGTCTTCTAAATGATCCCAATACCAGGATCGGCTCTACACGCTTGCGGGCGTAGGTTCCCCTTCTGGCTCGCGTCGCAAGACAACCTCATCTTCGCGGTAATCCACAATGATCGCATCCCCATCTGCGAAGGTGCCAGAAAGCAGTGCATCGGAGAGCACATCCTCCACCTTCTGTTGGATGACCCGCTTCAAAGGTCGCGCACCCATCTCTGGGTCGTAACCCAGCTCGGCCAGTTTTTCCAGGGCTATGGGTGTGGCCACCAGGCTGATGTCATGCTCCTTCAAGCGCTCAGATACCTTGTTCAGCTCGAGATTGACAATCTCTTTGATGTCTTCCTTGGCCAGGGCACGGAACACGATCACCGAATCCAGGCGGTTGATGAACTCAGGCCGGAAAACCCGTTTGAGCGAGTCCATCAGTTTCTTACGCATCTCATCATAAGCTAGCTTTTCTTCGGTCTCTTCATCGCGCTGTAACGAGAACCCCAGCGATGTCTGCCGCTTGATCATCTCGGCTCCAATATTCGATGTCATCACCACGATGGCATTGCGGAAATCCACCTTGCGCCCGCGCGCATCCGATAGATGGCCCTCTTCCATGATCTGCAGCAGCATGTTGTGCGCTTCAGGGTGGGCTTTCTCCACTTCATCGAACACCACGATCGAGTACGGCCTTCGTCTTAATGCCTCGGTTAGCTGGCCCGCCTCTTCATACCCCACGTATCCCGGTGGGGCACCCACCAGCCGGCTCACCGTATGGCGTTCCATGAACTCCGACATATCCAACTGGATAAGTGCATCTTCGCTGCCGAACATGAAGCGCGCCAGGGCTTTGGTCAGCTCGGTCTTCCCAACCCCGGTTGGGCCAAGGAACATGAACGATCCGATTGGTCTGCGGGGGTCTTTTAAGCCTGCCCGGGCACGACGTACCGCTTTGGAGATTGCCTGGATGGCTTCATCCTGCCCGATGATGTGTTTCTGCAAGTCGTCTTCCATCTGCAGCAGGCGTTCCGATTCTGCCTGGGCAATCTGCATCACCGGCACACCCGTCCACATCGCCACCACCTCGGCGATATCTTCGGATGTGACGGTT
Source organism: Anaerolineales bacterium (assembly GCA_003105035.1). Taxonomy (NCBI): domain Bacteria; kingdom Bacillati; phylum Chloroflexota; class Anaerolineae; order Anaerolineales; species Anaerolineales bacterium. The sequence continues at coordinate 73,122 of PQAL01000005.1, forward strand.
GGGCTGGTTGCCCGGTCCCATCCTGTCCGCAGGTATTCGAGCTGCCTTTCCAGCTCATCCATGCGCTCCTGTAAATCCTGGGCGTCATCGGCTCGGCCGTCTTCCAGTGCCAACGCATGGTCCTGCCGCAAACCCTTAAGTTGGGTCATCAATTCTTTGGCGGTTTTCGCTGCCGGGCTCTTATACATCCTTACCCGTGATGATGACTCATCGATCAGGTCGATTGCTTTGTCGGGTAGAAAGCGTTCGGTGACGTAACGCGCCGATAGGTGTGCTGCCGCATTCAGGGCTTCATCGGAGATAGTCAGGCGGTGGTGCTCTTCATACGCCGAGCGTACCCCGCGTAGGATCTCAATCGTCTCGTCTATGGTAGGTTCATCCACCATGATGGGCTGGAAACGCCTTTCCAGGGCGGCATCACTTTCAATGTATTTTCGGTATTCATCCAGGGTCGTGGCACCGATCACCTGTAGCTCACCTCGTGAAAGGGCAGGTTTCAAAATGTTCGCCGCATCAACCGAAGATCCAGCTGCCCCAGCTCCCACCAGCATATGCACCTCATCGATGAACAGGATCGCCCCCGAAGCCTTCAGCTCATCGATGACCCTTTTCAGGCGTTCTTCGAACTGTCCTCGGTACATCGTGCCCGCCACCAGTGAACCGACGTCAAGTTGCATGACGCGCTTGTTCATCAGGGGAGCCGGCACATCATTTTCGACGATCCGCTGGGCCAGGCCTTCCACGATAGCCGTTTTGCCCACACCAGGTTCACCGATCAAGGCGGGATTATTCTTATTGCGTCGTGCCAGGATTTGTATCACCCGTTCGATCTCCATCTGGCGACCGATTACCGGGTCAAGCTTACTCTCTTCAGCCAGGGTGGTCAGGTCCGTTGCCAATTGGTCCACCATGGGGGTCTTGGTCTTACCGGTCTCTTTTGAAACTTGCTCGCCTGCGCCTACCGCAGAGCGTCTCGCGTTCGATTCAGACGAAGCCGACGTACTGCTCTCATCTAACACCCTGCGCGTTTGCCGGCGAATTTGCTCGGCTGACACGCCCATCTTGCGTAAGACGTCCAGCGCCACCCCCTCACCTAATCCTACCAGGCCAAGTAACAAATGTTCGGTGCCGATGTAATGATGTCCCATCTTGCGGGCTTCTTCCACCGAATTCTCAAGCGCACGCTGCACGCCAGGTGATAGGTCGAGCTTGGCTGAAGTAGATTGACCGGTTCCTGTGATACGGAGGATAACTTCCTCCATCCGTGCAGCATCTAAACCCAGTTCGCGCAGCACCCGGCCAGCCACTCCGCCTTCTTCTTTCATCAAGCCCAGCAGGAGATGCTCAGTGCCAATATAATTCTGGTGCATCCGCTCTGCTTCTTGGTGTGCCAAGCTCAAAACCCGTCTGGCTCGCTGTGTAAAACGTTCCATTCCTGCCATCACAATTGCCTCACAACTGTTATAAAAGGATATATATTGTCCGATTGACTATTCTACCAGAATTTACTTCCCCCGCATGTATGCATTGTGTTAGAGTCCTTTAACCAATAAAAAGCAAAGAGCGGGGTTATTATGCCCCGCCCGGTTAATTAATCAGGAAAATTAAACCTTGGTAGCGGCTGTTTGAATTCTCGCCTTTACCTGGCCTCACTCATCGGCCGGGGTTTCAGGTTGTTCTTCGGTTGCTTCTTCAGCTATGTCCTCGGTATTGACCTCGGCTAAATCCTCGGCTACGTCCTCAGTCTTGTCCACAGCTATGTTCTCAACCTTGTCCTCAGCTATGTCCTCAGCTACGTCCTCAGCGATGTCCTCGGCTTTACCAGGCTCGCTGGTTTGCTTGCCCGATAACATCATCTCGTAATCCATGTTGGCATATGCCATCGAATCGACCTTGCGCAGCGATAAACCAATGCGCCGTCGTTCGGTATCCAGCTTGATGATGCGCAGGGTGACGACGTCACCCTCCTTCACCACCTCTTTGGGATGGTTTATGCGTTGCTCACTTAGCTCAGAAATATGGATCAAACCTTCCAGGTCTTCGTCCAGACGGGCAAAGGCGCCAAATTTCGTCAAGTGTGTGATCGTGCCTTCCACAAGCTGGCCTTCCTTCAGGTTCGAGACCTTCACCACCCAGGGATCAGCTTGAAGCTGGCGGATCGAGAGACCAATGCGCTTGCGTTCCTGGTCCACCGCGATCACTTTCACCTTAACTTCCTGTCCAACCTTCAGAACTTCGCTTGGGTGATCGATGCGTTCCCAGCTGATCTCTGATAGGTGCACCAGGCCGTCTGCGCCATCGATGTTCACGAATGCACCAAAATCTGCCAGGCTGGTCACGCGCCCGGTCTTGACCGTTCCTTCCTGGAGCTCATCCAGCAGGCGGTCTTTGATTGTCTCACGCGTTTCTTGCAAGGCAGTGCGTTCCGAAAGGATCAAGCGATGACGGGCACGGTCCACCTCGATCACCGCAACTTTGATCGGCTCACCAACCATTTTGCCCCAACGCGAATCCGGGCTTTCATCACCTTCCACACGCCTCATCACGCTCACCTGCGAAGCGGGGACGAACCCACGCAACATACCGATCGGTACAATCAAGCCGCCCTTGTTATATCCAATCACTTGGGCGTCAATCGCTGCGCCTGAGGCTTTCAAAGCTTCCGCTTCCTGCCAGTCGGTTTCTTCGCGGGCGCGCATGTAGGAGAGCACCAGGTTTCCGCTGGTATCTTCAGGTGTGAGCACATATACGGGAATTTCCTGGCCAACTGTGAAGCTCGCTAGCACTTCGGCAGGGATTTGTTCTTTTTCCTTGCCAGAGATCACCCCCTCTGATTTGGTTCCAACACTTACCAGGATTTCACTATCGCCGAGACTGGCGATGACACCAGTGCGTATCTCACCCTGCTTCGGAAAATCAATATCCAAACCCTTTTCCTGAAGCAACGATTCCATTGAATCCATTGAAGCTGTCGGGCGTTCGTCTGTGTCCTTTGGGTTAACCTCCCCTTCTGGTACTTCCTCCTGCCCAGCCTGGGCATTTATCTGATCCATATGTTTACTCCGGTTAAATTTATTTGCAAACAATCATTATACACTAGTTTTTTGGTAATTCGCCTGGTGAACTAATTAATGAAGATGAGCCTCTTGACTCTCAGGTATGAATGGGTGGACAATTAGGCGGTGGAACAACCCCTCTCTCCTCAGCAGTTTACTCTCCGCCCGGCAACCGCAGGAGATGCCAGTACGATTCGGCAGATCATTTCGTCGGTGCACATCAACCCTACAGGACTAAACTGGCGGCGTTTCATCCTGGCTGTCGATACTCATGGCAGCCTCATCGGATGCGGCCAGGTCAAATCTCACCGCGATGGCTCTCTTGAGCTGGCCTCGATTGCCGTCGTGCCAGCGTGGCGCGGCAGTGGCATCGCCCGGGTAATCATCGAACACCTGCTTAAAGAGCACCCCGGCAGGCTTTATCTCACCTGCCGCGCACCCTTGGGTGCCCTCTATCAGAAATTCGGTTTTATAGCCATGAGTTCCAATGAACTGCCCCCTTATTTTCGACGCTTGCGTCGCTTGGTATCTTTATATCAACGGTTATTCCGTCAGCCTGATCAATTGCTGATAATGAGGCGGCATTGAACTGCCAATCACCAGAGTTAATTCCAGGCTTATCATGCTGCTATGATCGGATTTTGTAATTACACGACACAAAATTGGAAAAGAAGAAGGAGGATTTAATGGATCGACCTGACCCTGATGTTATCGTGACACATGGGCTAAGCAAATCATATAAAAATCTGCTCGCCCTCAAAATGCTTGACTTGCACGTCCATCAAAACTCGATTTTTGGTTTCCTCGGCCCGAACGGAGCAGGCAAAACGACAACCATCAAGCTTCTGTTGGGGCTAACACGACCGACCTCTGGAACAGCAACCGTCTTTGGTCTTGATAGCGTCACTCAAAGTGTCGATATTCGTGCCCGCATCGGCTACTTACCTCAGGAGCCGCACTTTTATGAGTATATGACCGCTCGCCAGACTCTCCACTTCACCGCTGAGTTCTTCTTCAGTGGTCCGAAGAAAGCCATCAATGACCGGGTGGATGAAATGCTCAACCTGGTAGACCTGGACGGTAAATCGGACCGCCCAATCAGGACTTTATCCGGTGGAGAAAGACAAAGGCTGGGAATTGCCCAGGCTCAGGTGAATTATCCTGATTTACTCATCCTCGATGAGCCGGCTGCTAGTTTGGACCCACTTGGGCGAAGAGACGTGCTGGAAGTGATGTCAAAACTACGCAAATACGCCACCATTTTTTATTCAACCCACATACTAGATGATGTTCAGCGGGTCAGCGATACGGTTGTCATCCTCAACAAGGGTGAGCTGGTTGCCCAGGGGCCCATCGAAGAGTTATTAGCAGGCAGTGAAGGCGTGATTTATATTATTCACCTGAAGGGGGAAGTGGATGCGGTCCTCAATAAAATTGAGGCCTTACCCTGGGTGAGTGCCGTCAAAACCAGCCAGCATAACTCCGAGTATATCTGGCAGGTAAGCGTCAGCGATCCCCTGACGGCGGAGCAGCATCTGCTCAAGCTGTTGGTGAATGAGCCTGTCACCGTAAATGAATTCCGCCGTAAACAATATGAGCTTGAAGATGTGTTTATGCAGGTGATTGAGGGAGGTCAAAATGTCGGGAAATGAATCCTTTGAGCTGGTATCCCAGCGGGGCTGGACCCGCGGATTACCCACCATGCTGCGTAGCGGCATGGCACGCTGGTTCAAAACCCACATGTGGTGGATTCAATGCCTCATTTGGGGAGGCATGATTGGCGGAGTCTTGGCGATGATCGCCTTCAACCCCCAAGACATATCTAAAGAGGATTTGTTCATGCTGTTTAGCGTGTTTGCTGGCCTGTTCCCGGCAGTTGGAGTGATAATTATCATGCAGGATGCCCTGGTGGGTGAGAAGCGCGAGGGTACAGCTGCCTGGGTTCTCTCCAAACCCCTTACACGCCCAGCATTTGTGCTTTCAAAAATCATTGCCAACAGTGCCGGCATCCTACTGACCATGGTCCTGGTGCCTGGCATCCTGGCGTATATTATCTTCAGTATACGCGGCTTCCAACTTAACCCACTCGGTTTTCTCGAAGCTCTGGGGGTCATATTTGTCAGCCATTTTTATTTTTTAGCGCTCACCCTTATGCTTGGAGCCTTTTTCAACCAGCGCGGGCCAGTGATCGGCATCCCTCTGGGAATCCTGTTCCTCCAGCAGAACCTGATTGGGTTTCTACCCGCATTGCAGTTCGTTCTGCCCTGGATGTTGGTGATTCCTCTGGGAAGCAGTCCGTCTCTCGTTTTTTCACTGATAATGGGTATTGGCACCCAGGTTGATCTGCTGATCACCCTGGCGATCATATTTGGCCAAAGCATCTTATTCATCTTGCTCAGCCTGTGGCGCTTCAACCGTGAAGAATTTTAACGAGGAAAATAGACAACCCAACTCAATAAGATAGGCTAATCCAATCCATCTTTCGTCATTGCTGAATTTATTATTTCGGTGGAATTTTGCTCATCGCATACTCAGCCAGGGCGGTGATAGTCAGGCTCGGGTTCACCCCTGGGTTACCCGGCATGATTGCCCCATCCACCACGTATAAACCAGGATAGTTGTGCACCTGGAAGTTGACATCCACCACGCCTTCTTGCTCGTCCCGTCCAACAGGCACGCCACCCATGAAGTGGGCCGTGATGGGAAAATTAAACAAGCTATCCATCACGCTGGCTTGAGGAATGCCGTTGATTTTTTGGGCGAATTGCCGGGTGAATTTGTTGCACATCGCTGGCCCTTTGGGCAGCTTTCCACCTTTTGTATCAAACATTACCCCCTTGCGGAACAGGGTGAAGATGTTGCGACCCAGGCGCACATTCAGGATCTCCTCTACCGGCCGCATGAACAATAATATCGTGGTATGGAATGCCCAGCGGGAGAAGAAGCGAGCATAAAAGAAATCGATGGGGTGACGCAGGATCTCAAGCCCGGTGTTCAATAATCGGCTCGGGATCGTATCACCATCCACCAGGGGGGCAGTAATATTTCTTATGAGTGATGACCCATCTGAAAACCGCACTGGCTCAACATTCGTGTCTTCCCTGGTGTTTATGATTGAGGTAATAGCGATACCCTTTGAATAATCGATACCCTTATTACGGCTGCCAGCGCCCTGTAGGTTTTCACTGTTGGTGCGTACGTTTTCACCCAACCGCCCAGATAGCTTGGGTAGAGACCGCTCTCGCGAGCGGCAGCGCAGAAGCAGGTCTAGTGTACCTAAGGCACCCGCAGCGACGATCACATTACGTGCCTGAACAACCTGTCGTGGATGATAAAACCATGCCGTTGTTTTATGGTAGGCTACTTCGTAACGCACCTCTCTGCCAGGCTGGTTTATTAAAGGCCGAATGTCCTTGACCGTGACTTCCGGCTGAATACGCACACCCAGCTTTTCTGCCAGGTACAGGTAGTTTTTAGGGAGCGTATTTTTCGCATTGTAACGGCAACCCACCATACACCCCCCACAGAAATTGCATCCTGTACGCTCAGGCCCTTCCCCATTGAAATACGGGTCAGGGTAAGTCTCATCTTCCTTGCCAAAAAATACCCCCACTTCTGTTGGATGGAAGCTGTCTGTTGCTCCCCAGTCAGCAGCAAGCTGCTTCATTATCTCATCTGCAGGCCATAAGCGGGGGTTGGTTGTCACCCCCAGCATGCGTTTAGCGGTATCATAATGAGGCCGCAAGACAGCTTTCCAGTCCGCTAGTTGATGCCAGCTGGATGCTTCGAATAACCGGTCATCGGGCTCCATCAGCACGTTGGCATACATCAGGCTGCCCCCGCCTACCCCACTCCCGTGCATGGCGACTGCCCCGTTCATGAAGGTTAATTCCCAGGTTCCAAAGCAGCGTAATAATGGCACCCAGAGTGATTTTCCAAGATTCCAGTTTGTCTTGGGAAAGTCAGCGTCTTCGTACCTTTTCCCCCGCTCCAGCACCAGCACTGAATATCCTTTTTCAGCCAGGCGCAGGGCAGATACACTGCCCCCAAATCCAGAGCCAATGATCACATAATCATACACTTGGTCATCCATGCATCACACTCCTCCCTCCACTTTACGCCCACAATTTCCACTCCCAAAAAATGATGGGAAATCAGTATTGGTAGAAACCTCTGCCAGATTTTCTACCCAGGTAGCCGGCGTCTACCATCTTGCGCAGCAACGGGCATGGGCGGTATTTATCGTCACCCAGGTCGCGCTGTAACACTTCCATCACAAACAGGACCACATCCAGCCCAACCAGGTCAGCCAGGGCCAACGGGCCCATTGGGTGGTTCATGCCCAACTTCATCACCGTGTCAATCGCCTCCGGTGTGCCAATGCCTTCCTGCAGGGCAAAGATTGCCTCGTTGATCATCGGGCACAGGATCCGGTTGGATATGAATCCGGGCGAATCATTGGCTTCCACCGGTTCCTTACCCATCTTGCGGCACACTTCCATGGTAGTGGCAGTCGTTTCATCCGAGGTCGCCAGCCCTCGGATGACTTCCACCAGCTTCATTAAGGGGACCGGGTTCATGAAGTGCATCCCGATCACATTTTCGGGCCTTTTCGTGGCAGCCGCGATCTTGGTGATGCTGATCGACGAGGTATTGCTCGCCAGGATTGCCCCTGGTTTGGCAATCTGGTCCAGGTCGCGGAATAATTTCAGTTTGAGCTCCGGGTTTTCAGTGGCAGCTTCAATGACCAGGTCTGCCTCTCCGACACCATCCAGGGTCATGCTAGTTTTGATCGCCAGGGCAGCTTGCTTCTGTTCTTCGGTGATGGCTGCCTTGCTGAGCAGCTTCTCAACTGACTTGGCAATCGTAGCCTGTGCCCGTTCCACCTGCCCTGGCACCACGTCCATCAGCGTCACCTGGTAGCTTGAAGTGGCTGCCACCTGTGCAATCCCATTGCCCATCGTCCCAGCCCCCACCACAAAGATTGATTTTATCTCCATGCCGTTCTCCTCCATGTTGTCATCGAGAGGCGGTTTTTGCCGCAGCAATCTTCCTTTTGCCAATATTCACAATGAACTTTCTGTTTATAAAGACAAGAAAAGTTCACGTAAGCTGGTAGATCAGCCACGTAGATTAAGGAAGTATTGGATAGTTCACCTACCTCACAACGGCATCCAACCTCATTCGATTTCGATCGCCATCGCCACCGCTTCAGAGCCGCCCAGGCACAACGAAGCGATGCCTTTAGTCAATCCACGGTCTTTAAGGGCGTAGATCAGCGTAGCCAGCAGTCTCGCCCCGCTGGCACCAATCGGGTGCCCAAGGGCGATCCCGCCGCCATTGACGTTGACTTTAGCCCAATCCCACCCCTGGCTGGCCAGCTCGTAGCCGTTGGCCAGCACCTGGGCTGCAAATGCCTCATTCAACTCAACCAGGTCAACATCCGTAAGCTTCCATCCCACCTGCTTCAGCACCACCGGGATGGTCTTGGCAGGGGCAGCGAACAGGTATTTGGGCTCCAGGGCTACGTTCCCATACCCCAAGATGCGTGCCAGTGGCTTTACCCCCATGTTTTCCGCTTTTGCCCGGCTGGCTATCACCACGGCTGCCGCACCGTCATTTAAGCCGGGGGCATTCCCCGCCGTTACCTTGCCTTCCTTCTGGAAGGCAGGCCGTAGCTTGGCCAACCCTTCCAGGGTCGTATCTCGTCGGGGTGTTTCATCCGTGTCTACTACGGTCACCTGTCCTTTGCGACCCTTCACCTCCACGGGGACGATTTCCTGTTTAAACTTCCCCGCATCAATGGCCGTGATGGCTTTCATGTGGCTGTGATAGGAATATTCATCCATGGCTTCGCGACTGATGTTATACTCGTTGGCGATGAATTCGGCGGCATCGCCCATTGACCAGTTTTCAAGTGCACACCATAAGCCGTCTTTAAGCAGGGCATCCGTCAGCTGGCCGTGCCCGAAGCGCAAGCTGCCGGTCCGTCCATCCACCAGGAAGGGTGCCCGGCTCATGCTCTCCATGCCGCCTGCCACGAACAGCTCACCATCTCCCGCCCGAATGGCTTGGGCAGCCAGCATGGCCGCTTTCAAAGCCGAACCACAAACCTTGTTAATGGTGAAAGCACCCACTGACGCTGGTAGTCCGGCATGCATGGCTGCCTGGCGGGCAGGGTTCTGCCCCAGGCCCGCAGATACCACATTCCCCATGATCACCTCATTGATGTCAGCCGGATTTGGAATTGACCCGCGCTCAACCGCCGCCTTCACAACGCAGGCTCCCAAGTCAACGGCGGATAGGCTGCCGAATCCACCCTGGAAGCTCCCTGAAGGTGTGCGCACTGCACTCAAGATTACGGCTTCAGTGTCCTTGTTGCTCATCGTTTTCTCTCCTGGTTTCTACATTTCTGTGTTTTGCGTAGGTTGTTTTGGATCGTAATGAGCCTTATATTACATTTTTCTTTTTTAGTGGAATAGATCTATTCGGTGCTCCAGACCTGCCGAATTCGCTGGTAGGTCTCTTCCAGCAGTTCAGGCAGCACCCGTGTCTGCGATACCGCTGACATGAAATTCGTGTCACCCACCCACCGGGGTACCACGTGCAGGTGCACGTGCTCTGTAATCCCCGCTCCGGCTGCATTCCCGATATTCATTCCCAGGTTGTACCCTTGCGGCGTGTAAAGTACATTCAATACCTTAATCGCCCGGGCCGAAAGGTCCATGATCTCGAGGCGTGACGCCTCATCCAGATATTCCAACGAAGGCTGGTGATCGATGGGCACAATCATCAGGTGCCCGCTGGTATATGGGAAGCGGTTCAGCATTACGAATGCATTCGGACCGCGGAAGACAATCAGATTGCCAGGACCATCCTCCTGTTTTAGCCCCTCACAGAATATACAACCTTCGCTAGATTTGGTAGATCGAATGTATTCCATACGCCACGGCGACCAAATGTAATTCATATACCCATATAATTTTAGCAAAGAATCAGCCTTTACGGAATTGTATCACTACGATGGAGTTAACATCGCACCATATTTCATGTGTGTCTCGACGTATGTATTACTCTAGGTTCAGCAGGCTCTTAGCGCCAGATTAGCTACGATCCTGTCTCGCATTTTGCGTATGTACGCACTTGCTTTAGGATATTATTTTGCTATACTACATATATATCCAGTTACAGTTAATTTACCTTTTCTTACAGTTGTCGCCTGATACAAGAATTCCATCGGTTTTCTGCAATATGGCTAACTAGCCGGGAAAGGAGATTTTTCAGGATGAACTATAAAAAAGTTGGGCGTATTTTCGGAATCGTGTTAACGCTTCTTGTGGTTACTTTGGTAGCCTCTCCGTTTCAAGCGTCATTTTCAAGTAATGGGTCAGTGGGTTCGGGTAGTTCATGGGAACAGGCACCGTTGCTCGGACCTCAGCATGATGCCGATCCGACTCAAGGTCCACCCGACAATAATGGCGGTGGGGTACCGCCCGTGGCGCCTGGAGGTACAGAGCCGGTAGCACCTCAGGACATCCCCGGTGATAATTTCGAAGGCATACCACCCCAATTGCCCCTACCTGCTGAGCAAGTCGTTCCCCTTCAAACATCACCCGATGATAACCGCGGAGTTGTGGAACCACTGCAACAGCCGATTTCTCCCCAATCCCCTACAGACAGCATTCCAAATACCGGGGAACAGTCGAAGGAGCTGCCCTCTCAAGAAGGCGCAGCTCCTTCGACTTCTGTTAGCTTCGATTTTCCGGCAACTGGTGATACATACACCGTGTTGCATGATCCAAACTGGTGGAATACCGGAGATCGTGTAGATGGATACCGCCAGCCTGGGCTGAATTGGGTCAACAAGCTTACATACAACCTCCAGATTTCTGATAATGTACTCTCTGGAGGCGGTCACGTTGACCTGGATTTATCCATTAACGGTATTATCGTTGGCAACTTTACCATCCTGCCCGGCCAGACAAGCAAATCCCTCACCTTCTCTTTCCCAGCCATCAGTGGGCCTGGTTATTCTATACGCTTACGAGAAACGAATACAGTTGGCCCTGGTTTAGGCTCGATCGAATTACCAATAAATACTTCGTCGCTCACGTTGATTGGGAATACCTTTCCTGCCACTGGTGATTCTCTAGTCCTCGAAGATTCTCCCGACTGGTTTTGGTACATTGGAGATCGTGCGGTCGGTTACCGCACACCTGGGATAGAATGGATAGATGGCTTAATATTCGACCTCCAAATTGGAAATTACCTGTCCGCACCTGGCCATGTCGATTTCAATTTAACCATTAATGACATTCTGGTGGGTAGCTTTACCGTCCTGCCTGGCGAGACGAGTAAATCGGTTACCTTCTCATTCCCCCAAATCAGTGGACCTGTATATCAAATCTGGATGGAAGTGACAAATACAGTTGACCCAGGTAAGGGCTCAATTGAAATACTCCTGGATTCTTCCACCATCACGTTTATTGGCGATGCCTTTCCTGCTGCCGGGGATACCATGATTGTAGCCAATTCTCCTTATTGGTGGACTGCTGGAGATTATGCCCTCGGCACCCGTAAGCCGGGGCTTGATTGGGTTAATAGCGTAAGATATGATCTCCTAATTTCTAGGAATGTTCTTGGTGGTACCGGTCATATTGATTTCGAATTATCCATTAACGGTATTATTGTAGGTCAATTTACGGTGTTACCAGGCACTAGTTCTATGAATGTCACATTCTTCTTCCCCAAAATTAATGGACCGAATTATGTCATCAAGCTTAAAGAATTAAACACAGTTGATCCCGGCATGGGCTCGGTCGTTATTCCTCTGAATATCTCCACCATCCACCTGTTCGGAAACAAGTTTCCCGCAGACGGTGACACAATGTCTGTTACGACCCTTCCCTACTGGTGGCATGTCAATGATAATGCGACAGGTTCACGTAGGCTCGATATGGGGTGGGTGACTGGTGTAACCTATAACCTTCAGGGAATCCAGAACTTCCTGAGCGGCACCGGTCATATTGACCTTAAAATGTACATCAACAATATCCTCGTTGGTAGTTTTACCATACTGCCGGGTGAAGTCACAAAGACGGTTTCCTTTACCTTCCCTATGATTCGCGGTCCGAATTATGCCATCAAGCTTAAGGAAACGAATTTAGTAGATCCTGGCATGGGCTCGATCGTGATACCGTTTAATAAAAGCACCATCACATTCAGGACAGGCATCTATACTCCCAACCTTGCGAAATAAGCCCGTGCAGAAGTAATAGTCTCAACCATAAGTTCAACAATTTCTAGAGATTTTAGCCTGGACGACAAAGATACCGTCCAGGCTAAAATTACTTTGAGGCAAGCACATCAAGGATGAAGAGATTGTTGACATCCTACATTAATACAGGTATGCTAAGGTCCATGTCGCAAATGCCGCTCTTCAACCAGCAGATCCCAGCTTCCTGGTCTGTGACCGACCTGACCCGCTATCTCCGTGAGCTGCTCGAATCCGACGAGGCACTCCAGGATGTTTGGGTGAAGGGTGAGGTATCCAATTTTTCACGCCCCGCTTCCGGCCATATCTACTTTACCTTGAAAGATACCAGCGCTTCCTTGCGCTGCGTCATGTGGCGTGGAGCTGCCATACGCCAGCGTACCATGCCCCGTGATGGTGATGCCGTCGAGGTGCACGGCGCTATCAGTGTTTATGAGTTGGGTGGGCAGTATCAGCTTTATGCAGACGTCATCCGTCCGGCTGGAGAAGGTGCCCTCTATCAGGAGTTCTTACGCCTCAAGGCAGGGTTGGAAGCTGAGGGTTTATTTGCCCCCGAACGCAAGCGCCCCATCCCGGCCAGGCCGCAGCGGATAGGCATCATCACCTCTCCCACTGGGGCTGCCTTGCAGGATGTGCTCAACACCTTGCGCCGCCGCTATCCCCTCGTGGAAGTCGTGCTGGCCCCCACTCCAGTCCAGGGTGATGAAGCACCACCAGGCATCATCGCTGCCTTGCGTGATGTAGCCCAGGTAGCCAGGCCAGATGTAATCCTCCTAGTACGCGGGGGTGGCTCGATCGAAGATCTGTGGGCCTTCAACGATGAACGCGTGGCACGTGCAATCGCCAGCTGCCCAATCCCGGTCATCACCGGTGTGGGCCACGAGACCGACTTCACCATCGCCGATTTCGTGTCCGACTTACGTGCTCCTACCCCCACCGCCGCAGCCGAGCTGGCCACACCCAATCAAGCAGACCTTCGCCTGGACCTTTCCGAACTCAGCGATCGCTTGAACCAGCGAGTCCAGGCTTTCACCAATGAGCTCCGTTGGACCTTCCATGATCTGCACAACCAGCTGGAGAGAAACTCACCTCTGAGCCAGATCCAAACCAACATTCAGAGGGTGGATGAGCTGGACCATCTTCTTTCAGCGACCACATACCATCTTCTCCAGCTGGCTCGCTCTCGAATGGCGGGGTTGATGCAGCATATGGCCGCCTTGAACCCGCAAGCCGTTCTTGAGCGTGGCTACGCCATTGTCACCAACCAGTCTGGTTTGAACATCACCCACATCGGCCAGGTCAGCCCAGGGGAAGCACTGAATGTACAAGTCAGTGATGGTGATTTCGGTGCCCATGTGGACGTTCCATAGGCCATTGCGACGAGTGTTGATTACAGTGAAGCAATCTGAACTTTATAGACAAAATAGGATCTACTAACCCTTATGACACCAACAAAACCTAAAGAAAAAAACGCTCTTCCTCCAGTGACCGACTTATCTTACGAGCAGGCATTGGCAGAGCTGGAATCGATTGTCGCTTCTCTCGAATCCAATCAGCTCCCCCTGGAGGCAACAATGGCCCTGTATGAGCGCGGCCAGCAACTCACCAGGCACTGTGTCGAATTGCTGGACAAGGCTGAGCTGCGCCTCAAGCAACTTTCAGGTGGCACTCTGCTGGATATAGCCACTACAGAAGAAGGCTGATTGTGGCCATATTTCACAATTATGTCTTTATCGCTGCCCTGATCGCCTGGGGAATCGCCCAGACGATAAAGGTACCTATCGAATATTTACGGACCCATAAATGGAATTGGGCTCTGTTGATTCAAGCTGGGGGCATGCCCAGCTCTCACTCCGCCCTGGTAGTGGGGGTTGCCCACGGGATAGGCCTGTCGGTTGGATTCGATTCCGCATTATTCGCTCTGGCATTTGCTGTGTGCATGGTTGTCATCTATGACGCCACCGGCATTCGTCGCCAGGCTGGGAAACATGCCGAGCGCATCAATGCGATGATTAGCGACCTGGCTGCTGGACATCCATTAAAACAGGATCAATTGGCTGAGGTGCTGGGTCATACGCCAGCAGAAGCACTGGGTGGGATAATCCTTGGTTTGCTGGTTGCCCAGCTCACCTGGATATTCTGGGCAAAGTAGGTTCTTTGCTGTGTTTGAGTGCCTGCTCGCGCTCGTACAAGATCACCCTTCGCAGGATGTCATCCAGCGTAAATTGGGGTTCGTACCCGATCAGGCCATGGATCTTGCTTAAATCCGGCACTCGACGGCGCATATCTTCGAACCCTGGGGCGTAAGCCTCCTCATAAGGCACATAAGCAATTTCCGATGAGCTTCCCGTGGCGTTAATCACCCGTTCAGCCAGCTGCCGGATGGTCACTTCCTCGGTCGAGCCAATGTTGAATACCTGGCCGATCGCACTGGGTTGGTCAGCAAGTTTAACGACTGCCCCGATAATATCGGCGACATCGGCAAAACACCGGCTTTGTTCGCCGTCACCATAGATGGTAATCGGATCGCCTGCCAGTGCCTGTCGCACGAAACGTGGCAGCACCATGCCATAACGGCCGGTCTGGCGCGGTCCTACCGTGTTAAAGAAACGCATCACCACCACTGGCAGCCCGAACTGGTGGAAATATGCCAGTCCGAGGAACTCGTCAATGGCTTTTGACGTGGCATATGACCAGCGGCTATGGCTGGTGGGTCCCATCACGCAGTCATCTTCTTCGTTAAAAGGCACTTTATAACCCTTGCCGTACACCTCTGATGTAGACGCCAGCATTACTTTACAGTGGTAGCGGTTGGCGGTGGTCAGCACTGCTTCGGTGCCCATGATGTTCGTGGCAATCGTGTTGACCGGGTCCTCAACGATCAGCTGCACCCCCACTACCGCCGCCAGGTGAATCAGGATGTCCGCCTCGCTGGTCAACCGGTCGAGCACCTGGCTGTTGGTGATGGTCTCGCGCACGAACTGAAAACCCTGCATCGGCAGCAGGTGTTGGATATTTTCCAGCCTGCCCGTGGATAGGTCATCGATTGCCACCACACGGTGCCCGTTATGGATCAGCAGCTCACACAAGTGGCTGCCGATAAAACCTGCTCCGCCGGTTACCAGAATCTTCTCTTTCATGTGTGTATCTCCGTTAAGTAGATGGAATAAATTTAGCAAATTGCCATGCCTATGATTTTAATATAAAAACTGGAAACCAATTTTATTTCGCTATTTAAACGTCAGGCTGGTGTACGCCTGGCTGGTATTGCCATCCAGGTCCGCCACCATGAAGCCCACCAAATATTCTCCTACCGGGGTAAACACTGCCTCCCAGGTAAAGGGATTGCCATTCCCAAACGTCAGGGTTTCTCCTGGAACATCAACTGCCTGGCTGACATTTCCGCTTGAATCCAGGTCCAACCACTTTTGCAAGATGGTGAAAGTATCGCCTTCCGAAGGAGTGATCTCTGCTGGAGCACCACTTTGTTCGCCTCCCTGGTAGCCAACGACCTGGACCAGCCTGCCGTCCATGAACCTGAGCTTGGCAGGCTGTTGGTCGCCTGAATCTGCGAAGGTATATGTCCCCGACAAGCTGTATACGGCATCCTGAGCAGACACGCCGTAGGTCTCTGGCTCGAGTAGTGCCACTACCGAGGTAGTACCATCTGACACACTGAATACCGATCCATCCCACTCGAAATTGAGCTTGAAGGAATCTGCCTGTGGCCAGGCTGGGTAATATACCCCATTCAGCTGGTGGGTGTCGGGGCTTTCCAGAAAATCGGTATCTGCCACAAAGATCGAATTGGCTGCTGGATCATAATAGCCAATAAACAGATAGATATAGCCGATATTTTGCCCGCTGATGCTGGTGCTCAGCTTTACTGTCTCGCCGGGAGAAAATGATTCACTTGTAGTGCTGATCGATGAAATATTAACCGTACCTGCACCTGGTGCCCGGCTGGGCATTCCAGGGCCTGGCGCAACCACTTCGACCGCATCGGGTTGGAAGGTTCGGTCGTTATAGTGGTACGCCAGGAAATCATCCCACAGCGACGTTTGAACAAAGCGCCCAGCGATTGCGTTGTAAGATTGTGGACCTGTGTAGGCTGACCGGTACATGGTGGAGTTGGGAAAGTAGATGGCAATCCCCGTCGAACCAGGCTTTCCCGAGCCATGTTTTTCAGCAATCACAGCTTTTTGGATAGACTGCATAACCTCATTGGCAGCTTCATCCAGGCTGTTATTGTTGGCTTCTCTGGCGACCAGTTGCACGAAGTGACCCATATCGATATACGAATTGGTTGCCTGCTTGCCGAATACGCTGGTATATGCCTGGGCATAATCGCGAGCTGCAGCCACTATTGCCTGGTCTTCAGACTGTAGCCGATATACGAACCGATTAAATTGAGCCATCAGCTCTGGCAGAACATCCAGGTCAACTGCGGTCAGTGTGCCATCCCGTCCGATTTGCCGGGCAAGTTGGTCAGCCGTGACGCTGCTCACGCTGAAGAACCCTCCCATTGGGCTCCCCTGTCTCAAGAATTCCTGCCTTGCCTGGTCATCAACAATACGTAAATCTTGTTGGACGTAAGAACTGACGATATCGCTGGCCAGCTGCTGGCTGCTCATGTCTGGATTATCCACCAACATCTGCAAAAAGCCGGCATATGCCCAGCCCAAGGATGGTTCCACCTCTTCTGAGGCCAGGGCGATATGAGCATATGGCTGTAAGGCTGCATAAACCTCCAGCTGGCTCATTAAGCAGGCATCCATACCGATGATATCCAATTTATCCACCCCGGTCTGAGATGTGATCTGTGCCAATGCATCGTCGATTTCTGAAAGAAAAAGAAAATCGCTGTCTAAAGATAAGATGAGCGGCGCATCACCACGATCCCGGCTGGTAGGGTCTTTGTCGCTCCAGCCTCCAGGCCATCCCATGCCATGATCAGAGACCACCAGCACATAGCGATCAGCAGGATAATTCTGCATTGCCCAGGTGGTAAAATCCACCAGGCTGCTCCCAGCCGCCATGTCTACTTCACCCAGGTCTTCTACCATTTGTGAGTTCACGTGGTTCAGGTCTTCATCCTGGCTCACCAGATAGCGGTGGGCCGAGGTCCAATTGCCATCCCCCTGAAACGCACCTTTGTACCGGTCCAGCTGTGCCACGATCGTTACCCGGTCGGTCGATCCAGCTCGCTCAGCTTCGTTCAGATCCAGGAATATATCCTGTTCAAGCACCTGGTCATCCGCATCCTGGTACAGCATCACCAGCCACTTCTGACCGGTTTGTCCAGCAACAGGGGCACGAGTTGGCCGAGGTGTGTAGGTAGCCAGGTCTTGGACGATAGGAGCCGCTTCAGTCGGTTGTTCATAGATTGGCGCTTCGCTCTGCAGATCACTACCCCCACCCTGAGATAACAAGACATACATAATGATGACGACAATTACCAGAAAACCACCACACCCGCCTAATTTACCGCGGGTGGGGATATTAAAACCTCCCCCACCTGATGGAAAGATACCTCCTCCCGAGCCTCCAGTTGGTCTTCTTTGCGGAGCTTCGGCGCGTTGCGTGGGTTTTTCGGCTTTACGTCGACGCTGGACGTCAATTTCTGGTTGATTGCTCATCACATTTCTCCTCAAGGTCTGCTTGTGATTATCGACCGTCAGATAAACATTCTGACGTGTCGCGTCCTGATACCCGTGCTCCCCCCATGAATGATTGAGCATTTTTACGTTTTTTTTATTATACGACTCTTCAGCCAGGCAGTTTTTTAGAACCTGTGAACAGGCATTGATCAACGAAGTGCCTCATTTTCAATTTTTGGGTATTCTGGGAGTTTTCTTATTTGGAAGCTGATCAGGCTTACCCCATAGCAGGCAGCCTCACTTCAAAAGTCGAACCCTTGCCGATCGCGCTTTGCACGTGAATTTCCCCCTGGTGCGCCTCGGCGATCCACTGCGCGATTGCCAATCCCAAACCTGTTCCGGACGACTCCGGTGCGTTAACCCCATCTTCCCAACCGCCTTCTCTGGTGCGTGCAGCATCCACCTGGTAAAAACGATCGAAGAGGTGGGTCAGGTGTTCGCTGGCAATGCCGATCCCATTATCCTTCACTTGCACCCAGGCTACAGGGCGCTGGTCTTCTGTTCGGCTGCCCACAGTCACCATAACTTGCGGTACCTCCGCATTCGCAGAATACTTGATGGCATTTTCCACCAGGTTGGTCAGCATCTGGGCCAATAGGGCGCGGTCTCCCCTCACCTTCACTTCCGGAAGGTCACCCAGGCCCAGAGATACTCCACCCGACTTTGCCAGTGGTTCCAGGCGCTCCACCACTTCAGACGCCAGCTCGCTTAAGTCTGCAGGCTCCGCTTTGATATTTGTTTGCCCGGCATCCATGCGTGCCAGGGTGAGCAGGTTGGTCACCAGCCTGATCATGAACTTGTTTTCCGAGTTTATCGTGCGGAGCACGCGCTCATATTCATCCAACGAACGGTGACCGGCAAGCATTCGGCTGGTCTCCAGTTCGATAATGGTCAGCGGGGTGCGTAGCTCGTGGCTGGCATCGGCAGTGAATTGCTTCTGCCGCTCAAACGCAGCCTGCAAGCGGTCGAGCATCGCATCGAAGGTATTACCCAGCTCAGACAGCTCATCCTGCCCTGCCATACGCAGGCGTTTGTTCAAGTCAGTCTCGCCGATTTCCCGGGCAGTCTGGGTGATGGTTTTCACCGGTCGCATCGCCCGGTCAGCCAGCCACAGACCACCCACCAGGGCGATCCCCATTGTCAGGATAATGCCACTACTCAGGGAAACCAGCAATCGGTTGAGCTGGTTGTCGGTATCCAGGGGTACGCCCACCAGCAGGTATCCGGTGGTTTGTCCATTTTGGGCAATGGCGCGATTTAAGAACAAGTAGCGATTGTTGACCTCTGCCACACTCTTTGGCACCCGTACCTGCTGCACTCCGCTCCATCCCGCAGCAGGAAAATGAATCTGCTGGAGTTGTACAACACTCAATACGCCTGCACTGTCCAGTATGGATCCATCTACAGTCTGCAGAGCCAGTACTGTACCTTCCTGGATGTTCGTATCGGACGCGGGATTACTGCCCTGTAACCCTTGGAAGATCAGCAGCCCACCTTCGGCAAAATGCTCAGCTTCACCCTGCCCGCCCAACGCATGCTCGAGGGCGACATTCAAACGCAGGACCGCCGCCGATCGTAAATCCTGAGCCTGGCGCCAGTAAATAAACGCACTGAAAATGACCATGACCGCGCCCAGGATCAAAACAAACCACACCACCAACCGGAAGCGGATGCTATGGGTGAGCTGGATGATGGATCGTGTTGAAAACTTGGCTGGTTTTTTTTGCTCTTGCATGCTTTCTTCCCCCAAATTTACCTGGGTTCCTGGATATCAGGGGTCTTCATGCCTCTGGCTTATTCAAACGGTAGCCATAGCCGCGTACAGTTTCGATCAACTTAATCTCAAAGGGGTCATCTACTTTACGCCTCAGCCGCCGGATATATACATCCACCAGGTTTGATCCGCTCGCTCTGCCGTAATCCCACACATGTCTTTCGGCCATCTCACGCGTGATTAGCCAGTTAGGGTTGCGAATCATATATTCGAGCAAGGCAAATTCCTTGCCGGTCAGCTCGATTGGCACACCCGCTCGTTGAGCAGTATGTGCAGCTGGGTCCACCTCCAGGTCCGCTGCGCTCAACACTCCCATCTTGTCGGGAGCATCGCGCCGCATGACCGCCCTCAGGCGTGCTTGAAGCTCATCCATCGAAAAGGGCTTGACCAAGTAATCATCAGCGCCACTGTCCAATCCCTTCACCCGGTCATCCACTGTATCCCGCGCAGTGAGCATGAGGATCGGGGTGCGCAGGCGCATCTTTCTTAGGTTCCGGCATACCTCCAGGCCATCAAGTTCGGGCAACATGATATCGAGAATGATTGCATCGTAAGGTGTCAGCTCAGCCAGCTCTTGCCCTTCAGCGCCGTCGGCTGCGCTATCAACCACATAGCTCGCCTCTTCCAGGCTGAGCCGGATCGTATTTCGCAGGCGGGCATTATCTTCGACCAGGAGCAGGCGCATAAGCAGATTATACAACCATCAAAGCTTAGTGTTTTACAGGCCTATGTGCTTGATGGAGCACATTCTGTTGTTCTTTTTCTGCCCTGAGTTGCTTGGCATTGATCAGCCAGTATGCGGTCAGGAATACCACCACCAAAAAAGTACCAAGATAGATCAGCTGTGCCACAGGCAGAGCTGAATCACTGCCGGAGAAAAAGGCGTGCAAGACCACACCCAGGTAGCCTGCCATACTCAAGGTATGGATGGCCTTGAACCGCTTCTGCCCAATCCGCTTGCGCAGGTAAAACGTGATCGTCACCAGCAAGCTCAGGTATGCCCCAATGGTACCCAGGCCTACCCAAAAAGGTTGGTAAGTTGCTGCAAACGGGACGAGCACCTGGGCCAGGGTGAATGGCAGGTATTGATCGATTAATAAAACCCCAACATGGATGACCACGAAACCAATCGCCAACAAGGAGATGTACTCGTGAAAATCTACCACGAAGGTGGGAGACAGCAGGCGCTGGAAAAATTTGGTTGGAATGGCGAGTCCCCATAGCATCGAAAACCACAACAAGAAATACGCCACCCAACCCGCTGCTCGTGTGACATACCAGGTGGCATGGCTGCTGTTGGTGGCGAATAACCAGGTGAACAGGTTGGAAACAATCTGTCCCATTGGCAAGGTTCGCATTAAAAGGTATCCGACTGCCCCTGCAGTCAGGGCGGCTGCAAAAATAAATACTCCGAGCAGCCAGGAAAAGGCTTTCTTATGCTCAGCTTCGTGTGTAGTGATCCTGCTATCAGACATGAAACACCTCGTGATAATTCTTGGAGCCATGCACCCAGCCGGTTTTATCGACGGCCAGGTACGTTAATTTTGAATAGTGTCCGATCAATTCATCCGCCGATCGGGGTCCAGCGATCAGCAAGGCTTTGGCAAACACTTCCGCTTCCACCGACTGCTCAGCCCAAACGGTCACGCTCAGCCAATCCGTCTCGGCAGACCGGCCGCTGCGTGGGTCAATCAGGTGATGCTGCACCCGCCCGTTATGTTTCCACTGCCGCTTGACTATTGAAGATGTAGCAACCGCCCCCGGTGGTACACGCAAGACTGCCAGGTCTTCTTCAGGTTTCAGCGGATTCTCCAGCCCCACCTCCCAATCATCCTGCCCTCGTGGCAGGTTGACCAGGAACATATCCCCACCGGCACTGACAGCACATGCCTCACTGTATTTTGCCAGTCTCTGCGCGGCTTGTTCGGCAATCCATCCCTTAGCGATGCCTCCCAGGTCGATCTGCATCTCTCCCGGCAAGTACACCAATTTACGCAATGGATCGAGCCGGATTTGCCTGAAATCCTGATTGATTTCCGCCTCGTAGTTTGCGTTCTCAACCAAATTTTCTTGGCTATCGTCTTTCCGGATATCATCCATGCTGCGGTTATAACCCAACCTCTTTAATGCTGGCAGGATTGCCGGGTTAAATAATCCCCCAGTCACCATTGCTAACTTGTGGGCTTCATTGATTACCTCGTACATCTTATCTGAAGCCTGGAACCACGTGCCTGCGGAATGATTAAGCTCCACCAGCTCACTGGTCTCTGAGAATCGCGTGAACCGTTGCTCACTTCTGGCAATGAGCTCGCGTACCTGTGCGAATCCATGGGCGATCACTTCAGCGTCTGCACCCTCGGCAGCCACCACGATATCCGAGTTCATTGCCCGGAATTCATCGTACTTCATTTATGAGCCACCTGTCCGCAGGCGCGGGCTAAAGGAGTTAAACTTGTTCTGATTCAAGAATTGAAAGCCGTTGGATGGGGCGTTTTGGTTGAATGATCGACTAGCCGAGTTAGTCGTTGGTGAGCTGATCACCGGCTGGTTGATCTGGAGTGGTGCCGGTTTGTTGGAATGGGATAATAGAATGTAACCACCGATAAAGCTGAACAGTGCTGCGATCGTAAAGTACACGCGCAAGCCTTTCTTGACGATTTTCATGATCAAAGCCTTTCTTTTATGCGCAGATAAGGGTTTGCATCCCCACTGGTGAAGGACAGATATAGCATTTGTTTAGTGGAAAGAAGACGAGCTACCTTGTGGCAGGAAGATGTTTCCATTCTCGTCGATGCTGATCACACCCCGTTGCTGCAGTACCAGCAAGAGGTTCTGGTATTGCTGGATAGCCTGACTCGCTTGCTGCAGCTGAGACTGCAACGCATTTACTTCTTGTTGTAGCTGCTGCACCTGAGCTGGGTTTGCTGCAAGGTTTTGGGAGGCGCTGGTATTATTGCTAAGTCTGTTGCTAGTTAACCCGGTGTTCGGAGTGTTTTGCAGTGGAACTGTATTGGTGTTGGTGAAGGCGCTTACCCCGATCACCACGATTCCCAGGCCGAGGACGGCGGTGATGATCAAGGCAGTGGTAATGGCTGAGAAGTGTTTCATGTTCATTTCCCTTCTAGAAACAAGATATTGTGTATCTAATTGACATAATATATCAAGTTAAGATGACAATCAGATGAACTTGGAAAGAATATTATTTATAAAATTTATTGGATGAGAAGTCAGATTTTTATGTGCCTATCAATTTTTCCTACAAAACACTTGTAAACTCCATGATAAAAGGATATGATTTATGGAACCAATTTTCTTCATCTGGGTAAACGTAAGCCTGTCGCGTCAATTGCTGGATAGGGGAGATCAGCTATGGCAGAGTCACTGCAAGCTCAGCTCGAGAAATTACGCCTCTCAATCAAAGGTCTGGAAGCACAACGCCTTGCCTTGGGTGATGAGGTGGTCGAACCAGCCCTGGCAGCTTTGAGGCAGCAAGAAACGGTTCTGGAAGCACAGCTCGCTGTCCAGGCAGTACCAGTCGAAGAACGCCGTATGGTCACCATCCTGTTCATCGACATGGTGGGCTCCACTGCCATGGCCGAAAAAATGGATCCTGAGGAGTGGCGCCAGGTGGTTTCAAGGTTGCATACCTCCATGGGAGCAGCAATTAATTCGCACCATGGGTCCATCGCCCAATACCTCGGAGATGGATTGTTGGCATTCTTTGGCTCACGGCAGGCAAGTGAGAACGATCCAGAAAATGCCATCCGGGCTGCCCTGGATATTCAGGCTGCTGCAGACAACCAAAATTTCCCTGAGAAGATCCAATTACGCGCTGGCATTCATACCGGCCTTGTAGTGGTGGGCGAGCTTGGGGATGCCACCCACAAGGAATTTACTGCCAGCGGTGACGCCATGAACCTGGCTTCCCGACTACAGTCTGCCGCACCACCCGGTGGAATCATGATCTCGAATGACACCTACCACTACGTGCGTGGTGTCTTCGATTTGACCCCTCAACCGCCATTGACAGTAAAAGGTAAACGAGAGCCTGTCCTGACCTATCTCGTTCGTCGCGCCAAGCCACGTCCATTCCGTAGTGTGACACGTGGAGTGGCAGGTGTGGAAACTCGCACAGTCGGGCGTGACCTGGAAATGCAGTCACTCTGCCAGGCATATCTTAAGGCATACGAAGGACACGGGGTGGTGTGGGTCCAGCTTTTAGGCGAGGCAGGGATAGGGAAAAGCCGCCTGATGGAAGACATGATGGATTGGATCGACCTGCGCGAGGAGACCACCCGTTTGATGCGAGCGCGTGCCTTCCCAGATGATGCCAACCAGCCATTTGCACTGGTACGCCGTCTCTGGTTTGACCGCTTCCAAATCGCAGAAGATATTCCCCTGCAACAAGCCGAGGCGCGCTGGGTGGAGCGCTTCTCCGAATTTTATGGTCGTGAAGATTGTGACGAACCTGCCCATGCCTTGGGCTTGTTGGTTGGTTTGCCATTTGAAAACAGTCCATATATCAAGGCCATGCGCACTGATCCTACCCAGGTCAAAGGGCGAGCGTTTGTGGTTAGCCGGGAGCTAGTCAATGCCGTCCGCAAATACAACCAGGTGGTGATCTTGCTGGAAGACCTGCAATGGACCGACCTGGCTTCATGGGATTATCTGGCGGAGGTTTTCTTTGATCCGTTCACGGGAGCACAGCCGAACGGAGTATTCATCCTTGCGGCAGCGCGCCCAGAATGGCACCCACCCAAAGGGCTGGCCGACCTGTTGGGCTCGAGCAGCTCGGTAAGTGAGACCAGTGCACCATGCGGTACCTTGGTGGATCTGTCGCCATTGAGCGACCAGGCTGTCCGTGAGATGGCAATGGAATTATTACAGCGCGTCCCAATCGTCCCGGAACAGGTGATTGAGCTACTGGTGGAGCGCTCTGAAGGTGTACCTTATTTTGCTGAGGAGATGGTCAATTGGTTTATTGACCATGGCATCCTGGATACCCAGGGCGAGCAATGGTGCATCTACCCCGAAAGATTGAAGGAGCAGCCCCTACCAGCCACTTTACAACACCTACTCCTGACCCGCCTGAGCAGCTTATCCACTGCCGAGCGGGTAGCTCTGCAACGAGGTGCGATCTTCGGTCGGCGCTTCTGGTCGGGGGGCGTGGAAGCCCTGGGCATCGCGGCTGGTACTGAGGTGTTCGGTCACCTGCAGCCGCGCGGTTTCGTGGAATCCCAGCCTGAATCTGCCTTCCAGGGGGAGACAGAATGGAGTTTTCACCAAAATATGCTCCATGAAGTGACCTACGAGAGTGTGCTGAAGCGCGAACGGCTCGCCCTGCACAAAGTAGCTGCCGGCTGGCTGGAAAAGCAAGCCCGTAACGCCGGCCGCTTGGAAGAATTTGCCGGCCTGTTAGGCGAGCACTACCAGCGGGCTGGTGAGCTGGGCAGTGCGATCGATTGGTTCATGCTGGCGGGTCAGCGTGCATTACTCCAAGGGGCGGCACGCGAGGCAGTAGGTTATTTCACGCAGGCATTGAGTTTATTGCCTCCCGTGGACAAGGAGCGACGCTGGAAGACGCTACTCGGGCGGGAGAGTGCTTACAATGTGCTGGGTGAAGCCGAACCGCGCAAGGCAGATCTTGATGCGATCCTCGACTTGGCGCGTGACTTTGAAGATGAAAATTACCTGGCCGAAGCCTATCTGCTCACAGCAGGCTTTTCTGCCCAGATAGGAGACGATCGCTTCGCCCGCCAGTATGCACGCGATGCACTTGCTACATCCAGACAATGTGGTAACCAGGCGGTTGAAGCCAAAGCTCTCTCCCTGATGGCGTTAGCGACCGAGTTTAAACCAGAACTGATCGAGCCAGCCATCCGGAATATCGAAATTGCGCAACAGTTAGCCCGTACACTAGAAGATAAGAGCATTCTGGCAATGGTGCTCTTCCGTGCAGCAATTTGCTATGCTGCCCTTGGCGACTTTGTTAAAAGCGTCGATATGATGATCGAGCAGGTTGACCTGCATCACAAGCTGGGAAATCGCGCTTTGGAAGCAGTCGGCCTGAGTAACCTGGCTGGTGTTTATATGCGGATGGGATTGAATAAACAGACCAGGGCTGTGATTGAACAGTCGCGCCGATTAAATGAGTCGCTCGGTGCCCATCGTGGGATTGCCTACAATATGATCGGCTTGGGGGAGCTAGCACTTTACACCGGTGACCTGCGAACGGCTCATGCCATGTTTGACCAGGCCTTGCTGCAAATAGTCCCTAGCAATGATATTTTTGCTAAATGCGTAATATTGACCGGTTTAGGGTTTGTCCAATTGGGGATGGAGGATGCCCCCGGTGCGCACAGGCGATTGACAGAAGCCTATGAGCTGGCAACGAAAATCGAGCAGCCCCCACAGATTTGTATTGCTTCTGCAGCCCTGGCGCAGTGTACGGTCATGCAAGGCCAGTTAGAAGAAGCCTCAAAATACATAAATCCAGCCTGGGAGCATCTACAGGCACTCGGTATCGTAGGTATAGAAAATCCATCTTTAATTTATCGGCTATGCGCAGAAGTCTACGATGCCCTGGGTGACGAGGCAAACCTCCAGGCGGTGCTGGAGGGTGGCTACAAGATGATCATGGATGTGGCGGAGAAGATCTCTAAACCTGAGTGGAAGCAATCGTTCTTGGAAAACGAGCCACTCAACCGGGCGTTCTTAGAGCTGTGGGAGCGAAGAAAACGAAACAGCTTGTAAGGTAATCCGGCTTTCGCTATTTTCTGTTTTCTAGCATATTCATCACTCTGAGCTGGTGTGCAAACCAACATCTGTTTTTCGGTCATTGCGAGCGAGCATCGCGAGCGAAGCAATCCGTTCTTCATTTTCTACGCAGTTATATTTATCAGGATCTTACCTAATTGCAAAATCCACAAATCAGCGACCATCTGCAGGGCGGACATTTTTTAGCATGTCATCTTCCTTGCAAGCACTTATGCACCAATTCTTTCAATTAAGTAAAGAAATACTCCGCATTAATAAAATCATCGTCATGTAGAAGCGCTATTTATCAGAGCACCTGGCTGCTGGTCGATGGTGGGATCTCCTGAATTAACCATCTTAGGATTGACTTTTAGGACAAAACTATCTGTTCATGTTTGAGGACAATTGCTTAAGGAGATTTCGGGATGTGCCATTAACTGCGATTCAAAAATCGTCCCCTCCGCAATAACAATACTCTTGCAAATTAGAACGTTTGTGCTACAATTGGGTTATGGAGCACATATCCATTTTTACTTTGAGCACTGCCTCATTCCACGATTTGTTTTATAAAACAGCAAATCGAGTGAGCTTATGACCACCCTCTCTAGCTTCCCGCCACGTGGCATCTTGGTGCCTACTTCGATGATCTTCAACCAACAGCTACCCGCTGCCGTGCTCGTCACCTGGATCCAGCTACGCGCCTTGGCGTGGAGGGGTTGGTCCACACCTGCCCTGAGCTTGGCAGAAATGGCTTCAATCCTTGGCATTCATCCCACCAGGCTCGAGAAGCATCTCTACCATCTGCAGCATGCCTCGGCCCTAAGCTTGCATGCTACTGGGAGCGGCAAGCTCATCCTGTCCTTTCCCACTCAGCCTGTGGTCGCACCCGATGAACAACCCGAACCAATCCATTTGGATACTGTCCCACCTCCACTCGCCCAAGAACGACACACACTCAAACCGCCATCCTATTTCCCCCACCAGATACTTGGTTACCTCACCTATGACGCATCACAGGAATCGCTCGCCAGACAAGAAACACCCGTCAGTGTGAGCCTTGAATCAGATGAGGCGCTGTTGAGCCTGGATCGCATCACGACATTGTGCTCCCAGGAATTAATATGATTATTCAAACAGTACTATTATTAATTAAAAGATCCGGCAGCCAGGCTGTTCCATGGCTGCCGTAATCGTAATCCAGAGGTTTATCGGCTTTCCTTTCTAGCCAGTCGCTTGGCTAAGTGTCTTTAACATCTGGATCAATGCTTGCAGGACCATAGGGCTGACCTGTATGGAAGCCGTGTTGTTCACGGATTGCGTTGCCACCGGTGTGCTCTGGGTCGTGCTTCCAGTGCCTTCGATCTGGCTCATGATACTGTCACCTCCCGGGCCTCCCAGCATACCACCAGGCCCATTCTGAGGTGTATTCTGGCTGCTGCTCGTTGAGCTGCCGGATGTGCTTGCTGGCTGGCTGGCAGCATTGTTCACCGCTGACAATTGCATGATCTCGCTCAACACCTGTTCGCTAAGATTCATGTCATTGATTGCCGTGAGCTGCTCGGAGGTCAAGGCACCTTCAATCTGGTCGACCAGCGCATCTTCTTCTACCTGTGAAGTGGTGTCACTGTTACTCAAGGATTGGTACGCTTCCCACAGGGTCAGCAGTTCTCCTGCCTGGCTGCTGGTTACAGCCTGGTCGGTACCTTCCAGTTTGAGAGTACCTGCAGCCAGTTGGGTGATTGAGGATAGCCTGTTGCTTTGTGTTGCTGCTGGTGTGCTGCTGCTGGCACATCCGCTGAGTATCGCAGTGATGATCCCAATAATCGTGATCAGGATGAAGATTCTTGCTCTCATAATTTACTCCTTATCCGGCTGGTTTCAAATACCCACCGCCAACCAGGGTGTAAGTCTGCCCGCCCAGTGCACTGCAGGCGCTGGCATTGTAATAGACCGTATGACCATTACCGATGATGTTAGTCATCGTGGTGCCAGAAATCCCATCCGCATCATTCAGGCAAGTGATGTACGAATCGGCTGTGACGGTCCAGCTGCTGGTCTTGTCCAGGGTGATATTAGCTGATTTGGCGCTATGCTCAGCGTTGATGGTTCCTTCGAGTGTCGATCCGTTCTCAAGGCTGATCGTCAGGTTGCTAATGCTATCCGCCACCAGGTTGCCGGTCAGGGTCTGCTTATCGGCGGTCAGGTTCACTGTGCCTCCATTAGACCCGCTGGTTCCCCAACGGTCAGTGCCGGCTACCTGCACCAGTACGCCTGACCCTGCGCTCAACCTAACCGCGCTCAAGTTGATGTAAGCGGTCGTATTGGTAACGAAGAACAACGGGCCAGACGAAGCACTGTTCGTAAGCGAGCCTCCTGTCATGTTGAACTCACCTTCTGTCCCCTGGGCATCCCCCGACATGCTTTGATAGATCATGACGCCCCACTTATCCTCGATGCTGGAAGTTAAGCTGCTGACCGTCAGGGTGATCGAGTTTGCTCCTTCGATCACTACTGATTCTGATCCAGTGGCAATGCACGTCAGGTTCGTGCTAACCAGCCTCCCTGTGGAATACAGGCAGGGTGAATCTGCCCCGCTGGAGGTTACCGTACCACCGCTTGAAGTGATCGTCCCGCCGCCACGGTCGGTAGCGATGGAGGCCGAATTGGCACCCGCCGTGGTAATATCCACGTTAGTGAGGTTCATGCTTCCACCCTGGGTTGCCATCACACCATGCCCTCCCCCTCCCGTGGCATTAATGGTCACGTTGGATAAAGAAACGCTACTGCCTTCACCTGTGGCAAACACCCCATTGGCTCCCGATCCCGTGGTGCTCACCGAGCTATCCGCCAGCTTGATCGTGCTTCCGCTGGTGGCCAGGACGGCTGCGTTGAGTCCATAAAAGCTGCTATTATCGTTGGATGAGCTATTCCCGCTGGTGTTTATTGTGACATTGTCCAGGGTCAGGTTACCCCCGTTGATCACATAGACCGCAGATTGGTCCTGCTCACTTGCGGTATAGGTCTGGTCTGTTTCACTGGCGGTTTGCCCATCCAGGGTGTATGCACCAGTGGCTGTTGAAAGCCCCTGATTGGAGCTGGTGCTACCCGAGCTACCACTGGGAGGGTTACCGCTCGGAGGCGATCCGCTGGGTGGGCTGCCATTCGGTAGTGCCCCGCTGGGAGGGTTGCCACCGGTGGGTGCCGCAGAGACCTGGCTGGTACTCGTTTGGCTATTGGTGCTGGTCTGTGTGGCTGTGGCTGACACCGTGGTGCTTGGTTCAGTGGCTATGGGTGTGGCTGATGCACAGGCACTCAGTAGCAGGATGAGTACTGCCAGGATGCTTATATTGAACAACATGGTTCTCTTCTTCATCTTAATCTCCTTTACATCTGTTATGAACATTCACCGAGATCGCAATAGTTATCGCCATCTGCATCCGTGTAGCGCCTGCAATGACCCGGATATGCACAACGCTTGCCGCATTGTATGCTGCAGGATCCCGTTCCGCTATAGAAGCTCGAACTGAACTGTGAATATGAAGAATTGTCAGACACAGATGACAGGTTCGCGTTCGTTGAACTCAAAACGCTGCTGGTTGTAACATCACTTTGCAATCCAGCCAGGCTCTTCGTGGCACTGAGCAGGGCAAACATCGAGGCACCCCCTGCCACGCCCATCACGCGCAGAAACGCACGCCGGTCCATTCCCTGCATTGTGGCTGGAACTGGCTGCAGCTGGGTGGGCTTATATGCCACAGCAGGCTGCCTCTTCAAAGCTATTTGAACAGCTCGTGCAATCCACTTCCAGTGCATGGCAAGCTTGATCACCAATACCAGCAGGGTGATGATGGAAGCCAGGATGTGTACATATAACCAGGTACTGTAATTCGTGAGTGCAAGCTTCAGCCAGCTCGAGATGACCAGGCCGGTGCCAACGATGCCGCTAAACCCGGCTAGTAAAGTTCCGTCGATGAGGTACTTCAGCTGCACGTTCCCGTTTGCTGATTTTAAGAACCGTTGGCTGACCGCCTCTACCCAATCCATATGGAGTAGCAGATGATATAAGGCAAGCAATCCACCGATTACCCCGATCCATTGGTGCAGCTCAACCCCGGTGAAGCTCAGGAAGAAAGCCACCAAAAATCCAGTGAATAGGATTGCATCGATCCACCAGTAAGTTCTCTGCTTTGATTTCATAGTTCCTCTCTGTTTTGACATTGTCCAAGGATATTCAAAGTATCCAGCATTGATTATTTCCTTGTGAAAATATTATCAAAGAGATATTTCAGAGGTATTCAGATGTTATTTAGAAAATATAAAGATTGTTGGATGCCAACCACCCTCAGCTGACGTCCTGCAAATATATTCTTTTACATGAACGAATTCGCCGCTCAGGATTATGAATCAACCCATGCTATAATGAAATTTATGACAATTCTATGGAGGAATCCGGTCAAGCCTCATGCGTAAAGCCTTATTCATCATCCTTGTGTTTTCTTTGCTGCTCTCAGCCTGCCAGAGTACTTCACCCACTGCCGCGACTGATAAAAAAAATATTGTCGTTACCTATTCGATCTTGGGCGCATTGGTCAAAGAGTTGGTGGGTGACCAGGCTAATGTGACGGTCCTCATTCCCAATGGGCAGGATCCACACGAGTGGGAGCCTTCCGCCAAAGACATTGAAACCCTCATGAACGCCGACCTGATCGTGCAGAACGGTTTGGGGTTGGAGGGCGGCCTTGAGAAGACCCTTTCCCAGGCAGCCAAGGCCGGGGTTAAGATGTTCATTGCCTCGCGCTACATCACCGTGCGCAAGGTGGGACGGGGAGAAGGCATCCCCAATGCCTCGGCTGACCAGGCAGTCGGATCACCCGATCCGCACATCTGGACCGACCCATTGACCATGAAACAGATGGTAATCGGCCTCTCAGAATTCCTAAATACCGCCCTGAGCATAGACGTCTCCGCGCAGGCCCAGGACCTGGAAAACCGGCTCGACAGCCTTAATAATGAAATTTCGAAAGATATCAGCAAGCTACCTGAAGCTGACCGCAAGCTGGTCACCGGGCACGAATCCCTGGGATATTTTGCTCAGCGCTATGGCTTTCAGTTGATTGGTGCCATCATCCCTAGCTTGAACTCGCAGGCAGAAGTCTCCGCTGCAGATATGGCTGCCTTGAAAACTCTCATCGAAGATAATCAGGTAAAAGCCATTTTTTCTGAGCTTGGCACACCCCCGTCCATCACTGACGCCATTGCCAGGGAGACTGGGGTGAAGGTGGTTCAATTGTCAACCCATATCCTGCCCGCTGACGGCTCATACTTTACGTTCATGCGTAATCTGGCTCAGACCATTGTAGATAATCTGCGCTAAACATGGATTTTTTCATTACACCTTTCACCTCCAACTCCTTCTTGCTCAATGCCCTGGTGGCAGGTGTATTGGTGTCTATCGCCTGCGGGGTCATCGGCACCTTTGTTGTGCTGCGCGGCCTGGCATTCATCGGTGATGCCCTTGCACATGGTGTTCTTCCCGGCATCGCTCTGGCATTGTTGTTGGGTTTCCCGGGTCTTTTAGGCGCGGTCGTTGGGGCTGTGGTGATGATTGGCGGAATCAGCATGATCACCCGCCGGACGCGCCTGAGCTCGGATACGGCCATCGGCTTGCTTTTTGTGGGAATGTTGGCCCTGGGTGTGGTGATTGTCTCGCGTTCCAGCTCGTTTAGCGGTGACCTGGTACGTGTGCTGTTTGGCGAGATCCTCGGCATCGACCCGAGCGCATTGCTGGTACAGTTGGGTGCCACTATCATTGTTTTGATCACCGTGATCATCTGTGCCCGGCCTTTCCTAATGCTTTGCTTCAGCTCTGAGCAAGCTCAGGTGGCTGGGTTTTCTGCCAGCCTGTATCACAATATCATGCTAGCCCTTATCGCTCTGACAGTGATCACCTCATTTCAAACAGTGGGGACCTTGCTGGTTTTTGGCATGCTGCTGGCACCTGCTGGTGCAGGCGCCTTGATTGCCCGCAGGGTGACCAGTATGATGGTGTGGGCTTGCGTATTCGGCACTCTCTCCGTTTACCTGGGATTGCTGGCCAGCTACCATTTAAACCTGGCTGCCGGGGCTTCCATCGTCCTGGTAGCCACGGCTATCTTTTTCATTGTCTTCTTCCTGCGTAACCGTCCAATTTCAGCTTTCGGTTCACAGCATCAAGGCTAAACCATGCAGACTGCCGTTCCAACCTCCGTTGATTATTCCTCTTCCTGCGTCATTGCTCATGGCATGGATATTGGTTATCAGGGAGAGGTGGTTGTCCCGGACGTTAATTTCGAGCTGACCTGTGGCCAATCGCTTGCATTGGTGGGGATCAACGGCTCAGGGAAAAGCACCCTGCTTAAGACGATCGTAGGGCTCCTTCCGCCCATCAAGGGCGAGATCACGGTTCTGGGAAACCCGCCCGGGAAAAACCCTCACCAGCTGGCCTATCTGAGCCAGTTTCACGATTCAAGCTTTATCCTTCCCCTGCGTGTTAAGGATGTGGTGGAGATGGGCCGTTATACCGAGCGAGGCTTGTTCGGCCGCATGACCCCCGAAGACCGCACCATTATCACAAAATCAATAGAACGTATGGGCATCCTTGATTTGCAAGATGCGCCTCTGCGTTTGCTTTCGGGAGGGCAACAGCAGCGCGCCTACATGGCTCAGGTGCTTGCTCGCCAGGCAGACTTGATCGTGCTGGATGAGCCTACCTCGAGCCTGGACGCCTCCGGACGTGAGCTGTTCTCACGCATCCTAGACGAGGAGCGCGACCGAGGCGCCATGATTGTTGTGGCAACCCATGACATCCAGCTGGCTTCCGAATGTAACCAGGCCATGCTGCTAGCCCACGAGGTCGTAGCTGTCGGCCCGGGCACCGAGATCCTGACACCCGAAGCCTTACTAAAAACGTTCGGCATCGTCCTGCTATACCAGGGTGAAGACAAGGGCGTGGGTATCGTCGAACGCGAACACGGGCACAATTAGTGCACGTAGATCATTGCCAATACAATCAACAAACGAACAATGACCTTGGCAGGCTGGTATAACTATTTCATAAGGAGCTGCACTCGTGACGCAAAAAGAACTTGGTTATGTTGAGCTGGAATGGACCTGTAAACATTGCGGGACGATCAACCCAGGGATGAACCGCATTTGCTCCAATTGCGGCGCACCAATCGCCCAGGATGACAAATTTGAGCTGCCTGACCAGCAGGTGTTGATCACCGATCAGCAAAAACTGGATGAAGCCAAGACGGGTCCAGCCATTCAGTGCCCGTACTGTAATGTGCTCAATCCGGCTGGAACGCAAATCTGCATCCAATGTGGTGGAGATATCCAGGCTGGCCTTGCGCGCCAGGCTGGTGAAGTGCTGGGAGCTTACAAGGCCGATTCAGTCCCTGATAAGCCCTGCCCTTCCTGTGGGCAGCCAGTGAAAGCCAATGCCCAGCGCTGCCCACATTGCGGCGGCAGCCTTGTCGAAAGTGCGAAACCACCCGCAACACCCGCTGGATCAAAGAAGACTCCCCTCTGGCTGATCATCGGCGCCATTGCCTTGGGTCTGCTATGCGTCACCTCGATCATCGTCCTGGTAGTCTTGGGCAATAAGACCAGCGATGTCACTGCCAGCGTGTCGGACGTACAATGGCAGCGTTCGATTGAAATACTCGCCAGGCAGCCGGTCCAAAAAAGCTCCTGGAGTGAAGATGTTCCTACGGATGCAGAAAATATCTCCTGCCGTGATGAATATAAAGAGACCCGCAGCGATCCAGTACCTAATGCCACCGAAGTATGCGGTACACCCTACACCATCGATGTTGGTAGCGGTGCTGGTAAGGTGGTCCAAGACTGTCAATATCAGGTATATGCCAGCTACTGCGACTATACCGTGCTGGATTGGGTCGTAGTGAGCACTGCTTTAGCTGAAGGGACTGACTTGAACCCCTCCTGGCCTCAGGTCAGCTTACAGGCTGGTCAGCAGGAAGGTGATCGCAGCGAAACCTACCAGGTCACTTTTACCACTGCTGGAGAAACCTATGCATACACCCCGGCTGACCTCACAGAATTCAGTCAATATGATCTTGGGTCACAATGGCTACTAAGCGTCAATACGTTTGGTCAGATCAAGCAGCTGCGTAGCAAATAGCCTAACCGCTATGCTAATAATCGCTGGGTGTCATGCTTTCTGTATTCTACCTGGCGGTATACACCCATAAGAATTCGCAGGATATCCGCTTACGTAAAAAAACTACCCATCTGGGTAGCTTTTAGAGGCGTCGACGGGATTTGAACCCGTGATCAGGGTTTTGCAGACCCTTGCCTTGCCACTTGGCCACGACGCCATTTCAATTTATATTGAAAATTGCTGATTGGTGATTTTGATGGCAAATTTCAATAAAAATCAACAACCAGCAACCTTCGTTGAGAGCGGGCGATGGGATTCGAACCCACGACCTTCTCCTTGGCAAGGAGACGTTCTACCAGCTGAACCACGCCCGCAGGGCTGACCATTCGGTCAGTAGTGCCGAGAGTCAGGATCGAACTGACGACCCCACAATTTTCAGTCGTGTGCTCTACCTACTGAGCTATCTCGGCCTGTTCAGCAGATTTTCAAGAATGCTAATTTTACCAGATGCAAGCACATTGTCAAGCATCACCCTCCCACCCGCCTCTTATTGGAGATTAACTTGCCTTTTCTTCAAATTTATGTCATAATAATTATGCGAACATCTGGGTGCCCCCCTCACCCAGGTGTTCGCACTTTAAACCACCAGGAATTCCACTTTTCCTCAATTTTGTAGCAAAATTCACTATCATTTGGCTTGACTTATTCATCCATGTCTCTATAATTAAAGTGCAACGCTCCGAAAAGGCTCGTCAGGTGAAAGTCTGATGCGCAGAGTCATGGGTCTACATCCATTTCCCCTGGTGGACACGATTCCAGACCGCCGACAATAGCAAACTAAGTGAAAACTTAGGACGCAAAGTACTGGGTCTAAAACCGGTTCTGCCGGTCATGATTGCCAGACCTCCGAACAGGCAAAACCAGTGAAAACTGGCGACGCAAAGTTATGGGTCTAAAATCGGTTTTTCCGGTCATGACTGCCAGACTACCGAAGAGCGTCGCACATTTTAACCACCATGAGCAGTCACCTGCTCATTTTTTCTTCCAGTCGGTTAATTGCGAATTTATTACGGACTTCGATGCAAGGATGAATGATCCAGTTTTGACAGGATTGTTGTGCTCAGCTTATTATTTTATATAATATAACTGAGAGTAGGAGAGGCTGTTATATGTCACTCTTCCTGCGGTAAAACCATCGATAAAATATCAGTACTGCTTCATTGGCATGGAGGGTTCAACAATGGATGGAGGAAGTAAACGTAAGCTCACTTTTGGGATTATGCTGGGACCGTTCCCCCCATGGGAGAAGGTCGTAGGCTGGGCGAAGCTGGTCGAAAGCCTTGGGCTCGATAAGCTCTGGCTACCCGATCATTATGTCAATCCAGACGATAAGGATATGGATTGGTTTGACTGCTGGTGTACGCTTTCAGCCCTGGCGACCCAAACCGATAAGATCAAGCTTGGGACCTTGGTCTCAAGCATGACTCTGCGTAATCCAGCAGTCCTGGCCCACATGTCCATGGCTGCAGACCACATCTCTGCCGGGCGCTTCGAGTTAGGGGTTGGTGCAGCTGGCACCCGAAAATGCCACGAGATGACCGGTGTACTGCGTTGGGAGCCGAAAGAACGTTCGGAACGCTACCGTGAATTTGTTGAAATCCTGTATTCGATGCTCAATAATGAGGTAACCACCTATCCAGGGAACTATTACAATATCCAGGGAGCAGTGATGCATCCGGGATTCATCTCCAGTCCCCATCCAACGCTTAGCGTCGCTGCACACGGACCAAAGGCTCTCCGCCTGGCCGCTACATATGGTGATGCCTGGAACACCCTTGGACCGTTAAAAGAGCTGACGCCCAGGCAAAGCAGCGATGAGATCCATCAGAGTTATCAAATGCTCCGTGAGTTTGCCGCTGCTGCTGGTCGTGATCCGGATAACTTCGATCGGACAATCCTATTCGGGTGGACCTGCGAACGCCCTTGTGCCTCAGTAGATGCCTTTTATGACGTCATCAGTCGTTATGCAGAAGCAGGCATCAATGATTTCTGCTTTATTTACGCCCCAGGGGTCGACCTGTGGAAAGATCAATCCATCAATAATGAGGACCTGCTATACAGGATTGCACTGGAAGCCATCCCTGCCATACGGAGCAGTAGTCTGAATAAATAAAATCACATATAACTGATATCACAATCTATCAAGAATAGGGCTTAACATCCATAGAAGCAGAACGTCGCCAAGAATCCTCGCTGATAGCATTCATGTGGGGATAGTAACACTGACAGTTCTTATCACATAACCCCTGAACTGACCTGGGTGTTAGTCTTCTGTTCTGCGGAAAAGTCAATTTTAAGAAAATACGAGTTACATCATACCATCAATCAAAATGTGCTTCAG
This sequence comes from Anaerolineales bacterium, assembly GCA_003105035.1. Taxonomy (NCBI): domain Bacteria; kingdom Bacillati; phylum Chloroflexota; class Anaerolineae; order Anaerolineales; species Anaerolineales bacterium. The sequence continues at coordinate 110,204 of PQAL01000005.1, forward strand.
CCATTCAGAGTACCATCCAATCAAACGTCAGCGATTTGAGCTTCTAGTAGACGTTTTAGGAGGTTTTGTCAAGAGGATATTTTTAATCTCACAATTCATCCATAGAGGTTGTTAAAAACCTAGTCTCACAAAAATCAATGGTTCGGCTTTTTGCTATGCTCCTACCCGGTCAAGCACAGGTTTCAACCCTGAAAGCTAGGGTCCTGTCCACTAGACGATGGGGATACTGCCATTTTAGCCTCTATAAAAATATGGGGGTTGCCATCTCTGTTTCGTCTAAACAAAAAATCCCCGCTCGAGCGGGGATCGATATTTCAGTTACCTATTATTGATTTATATATGAGGTAAATTCTTTTTTTAACGCCTGCCAGGTAAGAAACCAGTCAGTATTCGCGTTGCATTTATCGATATCTAACTTCGCGACACGATAGAGACCAAGGCGGGCTGCCCTATCACGCCTGCCTTCATCATCACTTCCCCAAGTCCCGGATCGTTGGCGAACTTTAGAGCATTTTCCGGTTTATCCCACTCCATAATCGCTATGGTAGTGTTAGGGTCATTCACATCTCGATAAACCTGGCTTACGCCTGTTGCACCAAAAGATCGACGCCTGGCATCGTCTTCATCATAAAATGGGCGCCATTTTTCATAATCAGCAACTGTGTGACGAACAACGAGGTAGCACATAAGTATATCCTTTCGCAATTTTCGATATGGTGTATGCCTCTTTTGAAGCATACGATGAATTCGTACTCAACAATGTTTAGGAAGCCGATATTATCTCTATCATTACAATTCGATAGAATGAATAAGGGCATTCTCACAACAAAGTACAGACACTATTGTTGAGGTAAGTAGCCATGATGCTTTTCTGGCTGACTTTGTAAATCAATATCCCCATATAAGGTAAAGTATATCATATTATTCGTAATTTCTTTTGCCAGTTTTATTAATATAAGCTCAATGGTTTACAAACAGTTACGTATGGTAACGATAGTCTCGAATATGGATGGAGTATCTTTTATAAAGTCAATCACTCGTTCATGAGAATCCAAAGAGTAATCCTATTTACTATTACATGAGCGAATCCAAAAGTGTGCCCCCAGCCGGTCGAACTGGCGTTTTAGCGATGAGTCCCCTCAATGGGGATTGAAAGGGCTTAATTAATCAAAGAGCACCGTATATCACGGTGCCTTTGCGTTGCCCCCAGCCAGATTCGAACTGGCGTTTTAGCCTTGAAAGGGCTGCGTCCTGGTCCCCTAGACGATGGGGGCGGGTTCCAAGCGCACGGATTTTACCATCAGCGCTGATTCGGGTCAAGTAAATCTGGACAAATTCCCCGCCCTCAAGTAAAATAGCCTGCCGTGATCTAGAAGGATATTTTTTGGAGGACCAAGTTGGCTAATACCAAATCTGCAATCAAGCGCATAAAACAAAACCACAAGCGACGGCTACGCAACCGCTTGTTCACCGGTGGTGCTCGCACGTATGTCAAGCATGCCCGCACAGCCATCGAAGGTGGCACACCTGAAGATGCCCGCACCGCCACTATGGCAGCCATCAGCGCCTTGGATAAGGCCGCTGAAAAAGGCGTCATTCACAAAAACAATGCTGCCCGGCGCAAAAGCCGCCTGATGCGTCGCCTCGCACAGATGGACAAACCCGTCGCCTAATATTCCACGGGCTGATCTTGCCAACCATGCAAGACCCAGCATTCTCTTAATGTAAATTCTCCAGCGGGAGTATCAGGTACTCCCGCTTTTTTGCTACAATAAGGCATATGTTCGAATCGCAGCAGCAGGCCGCCACACAAAAAATCCGCTCCTACATCACCGAGCATCACCTTCCTTTACCCGGTGATATCGCCTGGAGCCCCATCCCGTTTTCAGGCGAATGGGGCATCACCACCTCATTCTTCCAGCTGGCTGCCCTCGAGGCCCGCACGATCAAGGAAGCTACCGGCCAATCCTTCAATGTTGCAGCTCGTGCCCAGGAGTTGGCTGCCAAGATCGCACTTTACCTGGGCGACCTGCCGGGTTTCACCCGTAAGGAAGCTGTCAGAGGTTACCTGAACTTATATTATTCTCCCGCTGAATTCTCAAAGCAGGTGGTAGATGCCATCATCGAACAGGGGGTTGATTTCGGGCGCGGTCAACCCAAAGGCGAGCGGGTGATGATCGAGTATGCCCAGCCCAACATGCTGCACTCCTTTCACATTGGCCATTTCCGTAATGCAGTCCTCGGTGAAGCCCTGGCCCGCCTGGTGGAGTTTGCGGGGTTTGATACCATTCGTGCCACCTACCCGGGTGACATCGGCCTGGGTGTCATCACTGTGGTGTGGATCTACCAGAAGTTCTACAAGGGTATGGAACCATCAGGCATCCATGAACGCGGCCAGTGGTTGCTGAAGATCTATGTCGAAGCTATCGCCATGCTCGAGGCTAAGGAAGATGAAACATCCGAGCAGGTAGCCCAACGTGAAGCCTACGACGCAGAACGGCGGGAACTTTACCTCCGCTGGGATGCCAAGGACCCTGAGGTACGCTCTTTGTGGCTGAAGCTCCGCCAATGGAGCCTGGATGAGCTGAACGACATCTTCCGCATACTCGCCATCAAGATGGACGTGTGGTTCTATGAAAGTGAAGTAGACGATCCGGCTAAGGAAATTGTTGATGAGCTGGTCGCCAGAGGTATCGCTGATGATGAACGCCCCCAGGGTGGTCCGGTAATTGTGCACATCGACGAAAAGCTCGGTCTTAAAAAAGAGAAGTACCGCAGCAACATCATCCTGCGCAGTGACGGCACCACGCTTTACCTCACCAAAGACCTGGCGCTGGCCAAGATAAAGTTTGAGACTTATCATGTAGACCGCTCAGTCTACGTGGTGGATGTTCGCCAGGGGATGCACCTCCAGCAAGCCTTCAAGATCCTCGAGCTGTGGGGCTTCCACCAGGCAGCCAAATGCTATCACCTGGGATATGGATTTGTTAGCCTGCCTGAGGGTGCCATGTCTGCCCGCAAAGGCAGGTTGGTCCTGTTCAAGGATGTGGCTGACGAAGCCATTCGCAGAGTGTTGGTTGAGATCGAGCAGAAGAATCCCGATTTAGCCCCGGAGGAACGCCAGCCTGTCGCTGAGCAGGTGGGCTTAGGGGCGATGACTTATGCCATGTTAGCCATCGACAACAACAGGGATATGGTCTATGATATGGATACTGCCTTGAATTTTGACGGGCATACGGGTCCATACATCCAATACACCCATGTACGCGCCAATGGTATCCTCAAGAAAGGTGGCGGCATTCCACAGGCAGCTGATTTCGATTACCCGCTCGCCAATCATGAAGTGCAATTGATCGACCTGATGTCACGCTTCCCGTCCACGGTTCAACAAGCCGCTGAAGAATACCGGCTGCTGGTCATCGCTAATTATGCTTATGAGCTTGCCAGCACTTTCCATAGTTTTTATCATGTTGTTCCGGTGATCCAAACCGATGATCCCGTTATTCGTGCGGCCCGTTTACGCCTGGTGGCTGCTGCCCGCCAGACCCTTGCCAATGCCTTGCAGATCCTGGATATTGAGGCTCCACAGGTGATGTAATTACAGGGAGATTGGAATCAACCAATCTCCCTTTTTAAATAAAAAAACAATTAGGAGAAGAACCAGCCAATGACAGCCATCCGAACCCTCATCATGGGCGCCGCCGGGCGCGACTTTCATAATTTCAATGTTTTCTTCCGCGATAACCCCGATTACGAAGTGGTTGCCTTCACAGCCACCCAGATTCCCGACATTGAGGGCCGCACCTATCCAGCCGCCCTGGCCGGGAAGCTCTACCCTCATGGAATCCCCATCCACGCTGAATCTGACCTGCTAAAGCTGGTTAAAGAATTGAAGGTAGACCAGGTCATATTCGCTTACAGTGACGTCCCACACGAAGTGGTCATGCACAAAGCATCGGCGGTGTTGGCAGCCGGCGCAGATTTTCGCCTGATGGGCACCCGCACCACCCAGCTCAAATCGAGCAAGCCTGTCGTCTCGGTCTGTGCTGTGCGTACTGGCTCAGGCAAGAGCCAGACCACCCGTCGTGTTTCCCTGATCCTACGCAGCATGGGGTATAAAGTGGCTGCGATACGCCACCCCATGCCCTATGGAGATCTTGTCAAGCAGGCTGTCCAGCGCTACGCTGACTATTCGGATCTGGATCGGTACGAGTGCACCATCGAGGAACGCGAGGAATACGAACCCCACCTGGATAATGGCGTGATTGTTTATGCGGGTGTGGATTACGAGAAGATCCTGCGCCAGGCTGAGCAGGAAGTAGACATCATCTTGTGGGATGGCGGCAACAATGATTTCTCATTTTACATCCCAGACCTGCAGATTGTTGTGGCAGACCCGCATCGGCCCGGTCACGAGCTCCGCTATTATCCCGGCGAAACCAATGCTAACTCTGCGGACGTGTTTGTCATCAACAAGGTTGATACCGCCGATCCGGAGAACGTCATCAAAGTCCGCGAAAACCTGCGCAAGATTAATCCTGACGCCGTGGTGATCGAAGCCGCTTCTCCCCTGTTCGTTGATGACCCGGCTGCCATCCGCGGAAAACGCGTGCTGGTGATTGAAGACGGACCCACCCTCACCCACGGCGAGATGGCCTATGGGGCAGGTTATGTTGCTGCCCGTCGTTTCGGTGCAGCTGAGATCGTCGACCCGCGCCCCTTCGCAGTAAAATCCATCAAAGCCACCTTTGAAAAATACCCTAAGACTGGCCCCATTCTGCCCGCCATGGGCTATGGTGAGGCTCAAACCAGGGACCTGGAAACCACCATTAACAATTCTGATGTGGACATGGTGATCATTGGCACACCGATTGATTTGAATCGAGTGATAAAGATCAACAAGCCTGCCCAACGCGTGCGTTATGAGCTACAGGAGATCGGCCAGCCAACCCTTGAGGACATTTTAAAAGCGAAATTCGGTAAGTGATTGTGCGGTTAGAGTAGATAAAAAGCTGATGCCCTCCTTTACCTGGGCTTCGAAATCACTACCAAACCTGCCAGCGACTGCCCTGGAGATGGACTCGATTGTCTATCCCCAGGGCTTTGGTTATCCTGAAGCCTCTCCCCAAAACCAGCTGATCCTGGGAGACAACCTGGTGATCATGCATACCCTGTTGCCGGAATATCGTGGCAGGGTGAACCTCATCTACGCAGACCCGCCTTTCTTTACCAACCGTCATTACCCCATGCGCATTGGGAGAGGTGAAGACTCGCGCCGCCCGCAGGATTGGCAGCTGGCAGAAGGCTACCCGGACCACTGGCCTGATATTGACAGCTACCTGGATATGCTCTACCCCCGCCTGAAGCTGATGTATGAGCTTCTCGCTCCCACCGGCACGCTTTACCTGCACCTGGATTGGCATGCCGATGCATATGCCCGCCTGCTGTTGGATGAGATATTTGGCGCTGAGAGACTGCTGAATGAGATCATCTGGGTCTACCATGGTCCATCTCCCATCCGCACAGCCTTCAACCGCAAGCATGATACTATCCTCGTATATACAAAAGGTGATGAGTACACATTCAATGTCGATGCGGTCCGCCAGCCGTATGATCCAACCACGGTAAAAACATTTGCATCCTCGCCAAAAGCAGGCTTCGGCAAAGTCCCTGACCTCGCCCGCGGCAAAGTGCCTGAAGACTGGTGGTATTTCCCGGTGGTGGCTCGCTTGCATCGTGAGCGTACAGGCTATCCTACTCAAAAACCTGAAGCGCTACTGGAACGTATCATCCTGGCATCTTCGAACCCGGGTGATATTGTTTCTGACTTCTTCTGCGGTTCAGGAACGACTGCCATCGTTGCTGCAAGGCAAGGTCGCAGCTTCATCGCCACGGATGTGAGCTACCGGGCAGTCCACACCTCCCGTTTGAGGCTGGTTGGTGCTGGTGTACCGGCATTCTCCATCCAGCACACCTCTGCTGGTGGCTTGTTGAATGAAGAATCTAATCTGGCTACTTCGTTAGAGCTAAGACGTGAGGGGCATATCGTATTTCTGCAGGCTGAACGGTTGGATGAAATTGATTATTGGGAAATTGACCCTGCATATGATGGATATTTCTTCCGTAGCGCTGCCCAAGCTCTCCGACCGCCTCGCACCGGCAGCCTGCCATGCCAGCTGAACATTCCTTCGATGAGTAGCGCCTATCCGGTAAATGCCCGAATCGTAGATATCCACGGGAATTCCTGTACTACTAAATTAGATTAACCCTCCCGCTCGGCTAAAAATAAAAATCCGTTAACAAATTTGTTAACGGATTTATCCATTAGTATGTATACCGCAGTTTATGCGTCGAGCCGGTAACCAATCCCCCGTATCGTCTTCAGGAACTGTGGTCTGCGTGGATTCTCTTCGATTGCCTCGCGCAGCCAGCTGATGTGCACGTCAAGCGTGCGGGTATCACCGGTATATTGTGTGTCCCACACTTCAGAGAACAGTCGTTGCCGCTCCACCGCCTCACCAGCATGTAAGAGCAGTACTTTTAATAAGTGAGTGAGGCGCGGGGTCAGCCGGGCTTCGCGCCCCTTGCACCTTACACGCTTCAGCTCCAAATCCAACCGGATAAATCCCACGTGAAGGATATTCTTCCCATCGCCAGGCAGCAAGGGTGCGATGCGATTCAATAGCTTACGCGACGTGAAGGGAAGCTCAAGGACGACATTCGCCGAGGTTTGGGTTGGTGCGTGTTTTTTGTTCCTTTGTGTTACTGATTCTGCTGGATTGCTCTTTTCTGATTCTGTGCTTTCATCTTTTTCTTGGTTAGCCGAAGGTAGTATTAAAACGATGGGAATATTTTTAGACTTGGCGCGGATATCATTACAGATGCGCTTACCACTGCTGCGCAGTGAAGAAGCATTCACTACCACCAGGTCTGGGTCAATTTCAAACAATCGCCTAACAGCCTCGCTACCTGTTGGCACTGTTTCCACCAAGTATTCTTTTTTTCTTAGGGAGGGGACGAAGGATGCAGATTCCATTCGCTTTCCCTCCACCCATAATAAACAAGCCTTCATCTACCAATATTCCACTGTTCAGTTTTGACAGGCGCAAGTAATTCCCCGCAAAAGGAGTGCACGTATTATACCGTAATCCGTATCTGCGGCAAGATGTTAAAGGATTCCTTTAACATTAAGAGAACACATGATTCAATAATTCTTTAAATCATTAATGGTTTGTTATCCTGATATCCATGTTAGAATCACCCAACTAAGGAACAATGGTGCCGGAGGCATCTTATGTCTGATATGGTTGAAGTTGTCATCGATAGTATCCGGGTTAGTCTGATTTCTCAACAGCGGATCGTTATCTTGCGTGAGGTGGATGCTGACCGTTATCTACCGATCTGGATTGGTATCTATGAAGCCGAAGCCATTGCCTTGGCCCTCCAGGATGTAGAAGTAGCTCGCCCTCTAACCTGGGACTTACTGAAGAATGTTTTTTCTGTCCTTGATGCCCGCATCATTCGCGTTGAGGTAATTTCCTTACATGACGATACATATTATGGCAATATCGTCGCCGAGTTCGATGGACATAAACTTGACATCGATTCACGACCTTCCGATGCTATCGCTCTGGCAGTGCGCGCCCATGTGCCTATTCTTGTCTCCCGCCAGATCCTCGATTCAGTCGGGGTGATTCCGGAGGAAGATATGCAGGAAGGCTCTGGCGAGAAAACCCAGGCAGCCGAAGCACCTACCGCAGAGATCAATGAAGAGAATTTATCGGTATTCAAAGACTTCCTTGAGAACCTGGACATCGATGACGAAGACAAGGGCAACCAGGAAGATGATGATAAGAAAAAGCCTGATAGGTAAGTCAAACATTGGGCGTTTAACGCAGTAAAATTGAAACATCCGTCTTAAAAAATCCATTCTGGTTGATGAAAGCAGGGAATGAGCGATTTCATTTCTTTTGAGGAAGCTCCTGCACCTACCCCGCAAGTAGTGCCTCACAGCCGTGAAGCCGAAGAAGCTGTATTGGGGGCAGTGTTAATTAATCCGGAGGCGTATTACGAAGTCTCGCAATTCCTACGCCCCGAGGATTTTTATATCCAGCGTCACCGCTGGCTGTGGGAATCCTTCATCCGCCTGCAGGAACGCCGTGCACCCATTGATTTTCTCACCGTTGTAGAGGAGCTGGATCAGCTTGGCCAGCTTAATGAGGTTGGTGGGGCGGTTTATATCACCATGCTGATTAATAACGTCCCCTCCTCCTTGCATGCCGAGGCGTACGGCCGCATCATCGAACAGACTGCTATTCGCCGCAGGATGCTTGAAGCCGCCAATCAGATCGCCAAGCTCGCCTATCAGGAAGAAAACCGCCTGGAAGCGGTGATGGATGAGGCGGAGAAGGCCATCTTCGGTGTCAGTGAGCGGCGCATGACCCGCGACCTGCAATCCATCAAGACGGTGCTTAGTGATTATTACAGCCGTATCGACCAGCTTTCCAAGCGTGACGAGGAAACTTTCGGTGTCCCCACCGGTTTCATCGACCTTGACCGCTTATTAGGTGGCCTGCAGCCATCCGACTTCCTGATCATCGCTGGCCGTCCTGGAACTGGAAAGACTTCCTTCATGCTCTCTGTCGCCAAGAATGCTGCCCTGATCCATAAAAAGCATATCGCCATTTTTTCCATGGAAATGTCCAATGACCAGCTGGCCCAGCGTTTGATCGCTCAGGAAACCGGCATCGACGCCCACCACCTGCGCACTGGCAAACTCTCTGATGATGAATGGTCTCTCTTTGCTCAGGCAATCGAAGTCCTCAACGACACAATGATCTTCCTGGATGATACCCCCGGTCTGACGCCGATCCAGCTGCGCACAAAATGCCGCCGCCTGCACATGGAATATAATCTGGACCTGATTCTGGTGGATTACCTTCAGCTGATGAGTGGTGGGATACGCTCAGAAAACCGTGTCCAGGAAGTGTCTTACATTTCACGCAACATGAAAATCCTCGCCCGTGAGCTGAATGTCCCCGTCCTGGCGGCTGCTCAGCTCTCACGCGCCATTGAGCAGCGTACAGACAAGGAGCCACAGCTTTCCGACTTGCGTGAATCAGGTAGCCTGGAGCAGGATTCTGACGTGGTCATGTTCATCCACCGTCCTGAGCTCTACGAGAAAGACACCCTCAAGCGCCATCTGGTCCAGATCAAGATTGCCAAACACCGCAATGGCCCGGTTGGGAATATTGAGCTGGTGTTCCGTGAAAACCTGACTAAATTTGAAAACGCCGCCACCCAGATAATTGACCTGCGGAAGGTCTAGCCATGACCTTTCCAGGTTTCTCCGATGAAGCTACTGCCCAAATTCGCATACCTGAGCAGTTTTTTCGCCAGGTTTTACCCGATATTACCAACCTGACTGAGCTAAAGCTCACCCTCTATATCATCTGGCGTCTTGAACGCATAGAAGGCGCCATTCACTACCTGCGTTTCTCCGATCTTTTAAAAGACCCCAACCTGCTCGCATCGATCGCTAAAGATCCTCATAAAGCTCACTCCACCTTGCAAGCTGCCCTGAACAGGGCGGTTAAACGGGGTACACTCCTCCAGGCTGATGTTACGGTAGCCGGCGGATCGGAAAAGCTGATATTCCTCAATTCTCCTCGGGGTCGGGCGGCTGTGGCAGCCATTCAGCGGGGCGAGTGGCACATGGCAGATCATCCTGAGCAGTTGCCGGAGCCTTATCCTGAGCACCCTAATATATTTCAGCTATATGAAGCGAATATTGGACCTCTCACCCCATTGATTGCGGATGCTTTGCGTGATGCCGAGAATACCTACCCGCCCGACTGGGTAGAAGATGCATTTCGCCTCGCCGTAGAACGCAATAAACGCAATTGGCACTATATCGAAGCCATCCTGCATCGCTGGCAGGAAGGAGGACGTGATGACCGAAAAGATCAGCAAGCTCGACGAGACACTGAGGAAGCTATCCGAAAATACGGAGACTGGGAGAGATGAGATAGCCGAAGAAATGGATGATTTGAATTACCTCTCATCAAGCGACCTGGCTGGTGATGTAAACTGCCCGTATTGTCACGGTTTAGGCTACCTGCGTCGCGACCTTCCCCTTGGTCACCCTGATTTTGGTCGTTTGCAGATTTGCTCCTGTCGGCAGGGCCAGGTGTCTCAGCAGATCCACCAGCGCTTGTTCAGCATTAGCAATCTGGAAAATCTCCAGCACCTCACCTTCGAGAACTTCCAGCCTCGCGGCCGGATTGGTTTGGGACCATGGCAGGCAGATTCTCTTGAGCGAGCCTATAACCAGGCGCAGCAATTCAGCCAAAAAGCGGATGGCTGGCTGCTGCTTCAGGGAGGTTACGGTTGCGGAAAAACCCACCTAGCTGCCGCGATTGCTAACTTCACCGTTAGCCTGAGCGTCCCTACCTTATTTATTACGGTTCCCGATTTATTGGATGCTCTCCGCTTCACTTATTCGAGTGAGGAAAGTACTTTTGAGCAACGTTTTGATGAGATTCGCCAGGCGTCCTTGCTCATCATGGACGATTTCGGCACGCAAAATGCCACCGCATGGGCACAGGAGAAATTGTTCCAAATATTAAATTACCGCTATATCAACAAGCGACCCTTGGTGGTGACTACCAACCTGCTGCTCGAGCAAATCGAAGGTCGCATCCGCTCGCGACTTGAGGACCCTGAGCTGGTGACACGTGTCTTTATCCAGGCACCCGATTATCGCCGGCCAACCGATGACACCACGCATTCAGACCTGTCTTCCCTGGCCATGCACAGTGAACAGACATTCAGCAACTGGGATGACCGTCAATCAGAGAATCTTTCTGCTGAATTTTGCGAAAGTTTGGCAAATGCATTAAAAGCTGCCACATCCTATTCCCGCGAACCGCGTGGCTGGTTGGTATTCACCGGCCCATACGCCTGCGGCAAGACCCACCTGGCTGCTGCCATCGCTAATTCTCGCGCCGATTTGGGCCAGCCGCCCTTGTTCATCAGCGTATCTGACCTTCTGGATCATCTGCGGGCAACCTTTAGCACAAACAGCCCGGTCAGCCTCGACCGCCGCTTCGAGGAGATGCGCAGTGCCCCGCTGCTCATTCTGGATGCCTTGGGTGAGCAGTCGCCCACAGCCTGGGCCAATGAGAAGCTGTTCCAGCTGATCGATTACCGCCATATTAACAAGTTACCCACGGTGATCACCACCGCAAAATACCTGAATGAAATCGATGAGCGTATCTTAAGCCGCATCCTGGATGCCCGCTTGTGCACGGTTTACGCCATAAAAGCACCCGGTTATCGGGGAGGCGTAAGCGTGAAGGTCACGCGTCATCGCAAGCGCTCAAAATAACCGCAAGATCATCATCGGCGGGAGGATCCCTCCCGCCTTTTTATTTTCTGTCTTCAATGGGTGGAATGAAATTAATCACAGCCTGTTGGGTTTCTAAATATCGGGGTTCCCTTAGCTTTTAATCCCGATCAAGACGCTGCGTCCTGAAATTCTATGGGATTTATTGACAGCCATTCAATGATGCGATATTATATCCAAATTGTCATATATAATATTGATGAAAGGAATACGATAACCATCATGTCACCGGCTTGTATCTTCTGCAACCATTCCGATCAGGAATCCCCTTTATTGTCCTTCCAATATCAGAATGAGCAATACTGGATCTGCCCAGAGCACCTGCCCATCCTGATCCACCATCCCGAGCAGTTGGCAGATAAGCTACCAGGGTTCCAGTCGAAGTTTGTGCCTGCGGAACATTCATGATCGCCAGCCTGGTACTCTCATTGCGTGAAGGGCTTGAAGCTGCTCTGATTATCGGTATTGTCCTGGGCGCTCTCCGCCGCACGGGCCATGCCCATCTCAACCGTTACGTCTGGGCTGGAGTGGCAGGTGCTGGCGGGGTCAGTTTACTCACTGCCTTCCTCCTGCGCCTGGTGGACCAAGAGCTAGAAGGTACCCGAGAGCAAATCTTCGAAGGGGTCACTCTGCTTCTAGCAGCTGCTGTACTCACCTGGATGATCTTCTGGATGGGTAAACAAGCCAGCAGTATGAGATCTAATCTCGATACCAAAGTCAGCCAGGCAGCCAATCTGGGTGGCCGGGGTGCTTTATTCTTCCTGGCCTTTTTCGCCGTCTTGAGGGAAGGCATTGAGCTGGCCTTATACCTGACGGCTTCGGCATTCACCTCCACTGGCCTCCAGACGTTGCTGGGCACATCGATTGGGTTGTTCGTTGCCGCTATACTCGGCTATCTGCTATATACCACCACCCTTCGCCTCAACTTGAAACGCTTCTTTCAGATTACTGCCTTCATTCTAATCTTTTTCGCTGGTGGTCTTATTGCTCATAGCGTGGCTGAATTCAACGAAGCGGGGGTCATCCCAGCCATCATCAGCCCCATCTGGAACCTCAACCCCCTTCTTAATGATCATTCCTCAATCGGAATGATCTTCAGCACCCTCTTTGGTTACCATGGCAGCCCATCACTGACTGAAGTGATCGGCTACAGCATATATGTCCTGGCTGCCTTGCTGATTCTTTTCAAGCCGAGACTTTTACGCTTCAACAAACTCACTCCTCCCGTGTGACCCACTTTTCCATCCCTTGCGGATAGCGATACTGGCACATTAGGTCAAGCAAAGCTTCCGGCTGGTCTGCCACCACAAACAAAGAAGAATGCTCGACATACAAAAAGCCTTCAACGCTGGCGTGCTTGATCGTCTCCAGTAATGGCTCAAAATAATTTTGGGTATTGAGCATGCCAATTGGCTTCCGATGTAGGCCGATTTGAGCCCAGGTGAGGATCTCAAATAGCTCTTCAAATGTCCCATAACCTCCTGGTAGGGCTATGAATCCATCGGAAATATCTGCCATACGCTGTTTGCGTACGTGCATGTTATCCACGATTTCCAGGCGTGACAGTCCATTGTGCATCAATGTAGGCGTGGCAAACATGCCTGGGATCACCCCGATCACCTCCCCGCCTGCTCCCAGGGCACCATCCGCTACGGCTCCCATCATCCCGGTGGAGCCTGCCCCATAGACCAGGGTCATTGCACGTTTCGCGATGGCAATGCCCATCTCGCGTGCAGATCGCAGGTAAGCTTCCCCCATCTTATCCGAAGAACCGCAATAAACACATACCGATTGCATCACCGCCATCCTAAGAGGTATTTGGAGAACCACGCCATTATAGCATCCATGGCGATTGGGCAGTGAATGGCTGCAGTTACCACCAGAAACCTCAGGAAATCTTTGCCCGCTGGCCCGTACTTGTAATACAATAGCTGTAAGCTTCTATTCGAAAAGCCGGAAAGGAAGTTTATTCGTATGCCTGCTGTCGAACTATCCCATATCAGTAAGTCCTTTGGAACGCTGAAAGCCGTGGACGATGTCTCTTTCGATGTGGAAAAGGGAGAGATCTTTGGTCTGCTTGGCCCCAATGGTGCCGGGAAAACAACTGCCATCCGGGTGCTGTTGGATATATTCAAGCCCGATTCTGGCGAAGTCTCTATCCTGGGCGGACCGATGACAGAATCCAAAAAAGACCACATCGGTTACATGCCAGAGGAACGTGGTCTATACCAGGATATTCCCCTTGACCGCTGCCTGGTTTATTTGGGCACTTTGAAGGGCCTATCTCCCATCGAAGCACAAAATCGAATTTCCAGTTATTTGGTTCGATTCGACCTCGAATCCTCTCACCGCAAGAAAGTCAAAGAGCTCAGCAAGGGTATGCAGCAAAAGGCTCAGCTCATTTCCACGCTGATCCACCAGCCAGAATTGCTCATCATCGATGAACCGTTCAGCGGCTTGGACCCCATCAATACCCAGATGGTGAAGGACCTTCTTCGTGAGCAGCGCGACAAAGGTGTGACCATCCTGATGTCGACCCACCAGATGCACCAGGTGGAGGAGTTATGTGATCGCATCGTGCTGATCGATCATGGCCGTACTGTTTTATATGGTCGTCTAGATGATATTCGCAACCAATTCGCTGGTCACGCGGTAATCGTTAGTACACCAAATGAGCTTCCAAAGTTGGATGGCGTAATTAAGAAAGAGGAGCACAACTCATCGGCATTTCGACTGACCCTTGCACCCACCGTGAGCGCTCAGCAAATCCTGCACCAGCTGGTCGAATCAGGTATCGAGGTCAACCAGTTTGAGATTGCTGCTCCAACTCTGGATGAGATATTCATCCGTGTTGTCCAGCAAAACGACCCGGAGAAAAGTTATGAGTAAGTTCTGGCGAATTACCTGGAGGGAATACTCCAGGCATGTGTTCCGCAAACGCTTTTTAATCACCCTGCTAAGTGTTCCGCTCATGCTGGCTTTGATGGTGGGTCTCGTGGTGATTATCATCTGGATGGATTCAGACCCGACCCCAATCGGCTACATTGATAATTCGGGGATCCTGGCAGACCGCATCCCGCAGCCACCAGTCAAATTTCCCGAACGGAATGCTACATTTACATCTTATGCTGACCAGTCCAGCGCAGAGAAAGACCTCTTAGCTGGCAAGCTCCAGGCATACTATATCATTCCAGCGGATTACTTGCAGACAGGTGATGTGAAGGAAGTGTACCTTGAGGAACCGCGTGGCATCGCAATCCAGCAATTTTATTCCTTCCTGAGCATCAACCTGCTTAAAAACCAGCCCCCCGAAATTGCCAGTCGGCTGATGGATGGGAACAAGATCGTTGTGCAATCCGCAGACAAGACCCGTGAGGCTTCCCAGGAAAAAATCATCAACCTCATTCTGCCATTTGTCGCCGGGATCTTGTTCATCGTTGCCATGAGTACCAGTTCGGGCTATTTGCTTCAAGCCGTGGTCGAAGAAAAGGAAAACCGCACCATGGAGATCATGGTGACCTCGGTCTCTCCCAATCAGCTGATGAGTGGAAAAACCATCGCGGATATGGCAGTCGGGATCACTCAATTGCTCGTATGGGGGATATTTATCTTCCTCATCCTGTTATTCGGAAAATCTTATTTCTCTTTCCTGAGCGGAATCGCCTTCCCACTTGAAACAGTTGCCATATTGGTCGCAGTGATGATCCCTGCCTTCATCATGATATCCGGGTTAATGGCTGCTGTAGGAGCTACCGTGACTGAAGCCAGTGAAGGCCAGCAGGTGATGGGATTGTTTACCATCCCCATTTGGTTGCCCTACATCCTCATCGCCGTCTTCGTTCAAAACCCCAACAGCCCCCTGGCAATTGCCATGACCCTTTTCCCACTCACGGCGCCTATGACCATCGCCATACGGATTGGTTTTACCTCCATCCCAACCGCGCAGTTGCTAGCCAGCTTCATCATCCTGGTGGCATCCGCAATTGGTGCGATTTGGCTGGCTGGCCGCGTTTTCCGTATGGGTATGCTGCGTTATGGGCAGCGCTTACGCTGGAAGGAAATCTTTGCCCATCAAAAGGGATAAGCTATGAATAAGACCTGGTTGATAATTCGGCACGAAATTTTTACCATCCTCTCACGCCCCTCTTTCTTGTTTGTCTTGTTTGGGATCCCAATCATTGGGGCATTAATATTTAGCGTTGGTGGGCAGTTATCCAGGGGTAACCCGGCTCAGAACATACTGTCCTCTTTGATTGGTAGCCCCCAGACTGTGCAGACTGAAGGCTATATCGACCAAAGTGACCTGATCAAACAAATTCCAGCCGATGTACCCGCAGGGCTGCTGATTGCCTTTTCTGATGAAACCAGTGCCCGGCAGGCGCTGCAAACCGGTGAGATCTCTGCTTATTATGTTGTCCCGTCAGATTACCTTCAAACCGGGCAGATCACCGCGGTGAAAGCAAATTTCACCCCAATCGGGGACGGAGGTCAATCTGGTTGGCTTGAATGGACCTTGAAGGTCAACCTGTTGGGAGGCAACACCCAGTTGGCTCAATTATTGAATGGTCCAATCAATGTCGAAAAGACCGCCTTATCCGCAGCACCCCAGCGCGAACAAAGCAGCATGCTTACCTATTTCCTTCCCTACGGGGTTACGATGCTGTTCTACATCATCATCCTCAGCGCTGCCAGCCTGCTGCTGAATAGCGTTGCCAAAGAGAAGGAAAATCGCACCATGGAGATCCTACTTGCCTCCGTCACTCCCACCCAGCTCCTGTCAGGCAAGATCATCGGGTTGGGGCTGTTGGGTTTGCTCCAAACCATCATCTGGGTGGGCACTGGCCGTATCCTTCTGGCGCGTGGAGCGACGACGTTTAACTTGTCACAGGCATTTCAGCTACCGCCTTCATTCCTCTTCTGGGGGCTGGTTTTCTTCCTGCTCGGCTATGCCGTGTATGCCAGCCTGATGGCTGGGCTTGGCGCCCTGGTGCCTAATCTGCGTGAGGCTACCCAGGCTACTATCTTAGTGATCTTTCCGTTGATCATCCCCATTGTCTTGCTCAGCGTCTTGATCCAGGAGCCAAACGGTACACTGGCTGTGTTTTTAAGTCTGTTTCCTCTGACCGCCCCAGTGACCATGATGACCCGCCTGGCGGCGGGTACTGTACCCATATGGCAAACCTTACTTTCAGCCGTTCTCCTGGCTATCACTGCCGTGCTCATCGTCCGCTCAGTGGCGCGCATGTTTCGGGCACAGACGATTCTATCTGGCCAGCCATTCAGCCGAAAGTTATTCATCTCAACGTTGTTTGGGAAACCCTGATCAAGCCTCACCCAGGTCCAGTAACCCAATTGCTGGTTCAGGCTTCCAGCCAGATGGTTACTGGACCATCGTTGATAATTTCAACCTGCATATGTGCCCCAAACTCACCAGTTTGGGTCGGAATACCCAGCTGGCTAAGCTGGCTTGCAAATCGCTCCACCAGTGGGCGGGCAACCTCCGGTAAGGCAGCGTTAGTGAATGAAGGGCGCCGGCCTTTGCGGGTGTCAGCATACAGCGTAAATTGCGATACCACGATCGCCTCTCCGCCAGCCTCCAGCAGGGAGAGGTTCATCTTTCCCCGCTCATCTTCAAATATTCGCAGGTTGCTGATTTTCTCGGCCAGGAAGTGAACCTGCTCCTCCCCGTCCTGTGGGCCAATCCCCAACAGGATCACCATACCTTTGCCGATCTCGGCAATGGCATGCCCTGCCACCAGTACCCTGCCCGATTTCACCCGTTGTAATACAATCCGCATTGGGTTTCTTTCCAGGTTTTGTCTATGACAGTCCGACCGCTTCTCTCACGTCTGCCATGGTTTGCTCCGCGATCTTCCTCGCCCGGTTGGCTCCATCATCAAGCACACCCAGCACGTATGTCGGATCCTTGGCCAGCTCATTGCGACGCTCTCGGAAAGGTGCCAGGTGAGCGTTAAGATTCCGGGCGTACAACATCTTGCAATCCACACAGCCAATTCCCGCTCGCCGGCATTCCTGGTTCACCATGGATACCTCGTCCTTTGAAGAAAATATCTTGTGCATGGTGAACACATTGCAAATATCCGGGTTGCCTGGGTCGCTGCGTAGCTTGCGGTTGGGGTCGGTCACCATCATTCTCACCCGCTTGGTCGTCTCCTCCGGAGTCGCCGAGATCTCAATATGATTATTGAGGCTCTTGCTCATTTTTCGCTCGCCATCGATGCCCAACACGAGCGGAATCTCGGTGTTTTTCATTTGTGGCTCAATCAGCACCTTGGTGTTATAGCGGTAGTGGAACGAGCGTACGGTTTCACGCGCATACTCAAGGTGCGGCGCCTGGTCAATGCCTACCGGCACGATATCAGCCTTGTATAGCACGATATCCGCGGTCATTAACACCGGGTATCCCACCAGTCCATAATTGACATTCTCTGGTTGGTCGCGCACTTTATCCTTGAAGGTCGGCAAGTCGGTAAGCTTGCCCAGGGGTGATACCATGGAGAGGATCAGGTGCAGTTCGGCGACCTGGGGCACATGCGATTGGATAAAAATGATCGTTTCCTGGGGGCGGATACCCGCCGCCAAGAAATCCAGTGCCATATCCATGGTGTTTTCGCGCAGGTTCAGGGTATCCTCCACCGTGGTCAGCGCGTGCAAGTCGACGATGCAGTACACACAGTCGTATTCATCCTGCAAGGCAACGTAGTTTTTTATTGCACCCAGGTAATTCCCCAGGTGCTGCTTGCCGGTGGGCCTGGCACCCGAGAAAACGCGGCCTTTCTTTTGTTGAGTCATATGCCCTCCTTTTTTGTCATTGCGAGAAGTTAGGTCAGGTTTTTTAACCAAACGACGAAGTAATCTTCCTTTGCCATTACGAATGACTGGCCTGCTCGCCGACCTCGACCAAAGCAACTTGTGGATTTGCTAGGGTTTTTGTCGATCTGCAATGATCGTTTACTAGTTACTTCTTCTCTATAAACTTCCTCACAATATCCGTTATCTCACCAGGGTCAGCATGGCGGTGAGTTTCCAGCTTGGAATACAGCAGCTTGCCATTGATCGAAAACTCATACTGTCCACCATCCGATGGCACCAGTGTGATCGTTTCAATCTCCGGCTCAAACTCCTTTAGCAATTCGGCTGCCAGACTGACAGCCCTGTCGGTATAGTGTCAGACTGCGCAGTAAACCAGGTTGATTTTCATTAACATGACGCACCTCCATTTGATTAGTAATGAACACCCCCGCCAGTGATGCGACGGGGGTGAAAAAGCCAGCTTCACGCTTCAGGTACAAGACCTACGATACCTTTTGCCTTGGTAACGGTGGCAGCTCCGGCACGGGCTACTTCTTGTGGTTTCACCCTGCAGCTCCGAGGTCCATTTTGCGCAGGCGCTCTGGCGGGTTTCTCAGCATCTACCGCTTTCTGTGCAGCCGCTTCCACGTATACTCGTCCTCATCGTGGCTGTTACGAATATTGGCGAATAGTATAACATAAATGCCTGCGGGCAAAAAGGACCCACATCAATGTGAGGCTAAGCAACAACTCCAAGCCAGGCTCGCTGGATGTTCCGACCACAAGCTCCATCATCAACAGCTGTTAAAATACTGGTGTATTCCCCTGAGCCATGAGATGAAGATGTGTAGATTGGCAGGAACATCCGAAAATCGGTAAAAGAACCAGTTTCTACCTTTTTCTATATGATTCACGGGAGTGAATAGGCCGTGAGATTTCCACTCTGATCTGTGATATACAACCTGCCATTCGCTACAATTGGGCTTTCCCAATGGATTGAGCCAATCCGGTTATCCGACCATAAAAGGCTGCCAGTTACTGCGCTGAATGCACTGATTACTCCCGAACGAGCTATAAACACTACACCATTCGCAATCAGGGCAGACGTTCCACCACTGCTGGTCCATTTTGGTGTCAGGCTCGCCTCCCCGCTGGCATTGACGGTCAGCTGCAAACCCGCTGAGCCATTACTATTGATTACAAATACCCAGGCGCTGTGATCCGCTGGATTCACCCACACCGCTGGTTGGCTAAAGATACCTCCACCCATAGGTACGCTCATGGTAAACACTTCGCCTCCCGTGTGCCCGGTTCCGTTCTGTCCGCTCAATTGATCCAGGTTTAATAATCTTAAGATCCCGTCCTTGCCGCCTTGTATTGCTAAGTATGGGTATTTCCCAGCTGCTGGGGGAAGGATGGCTGGAGCAGTGCTGCCAAGATCAGCATCGGAATCATCTAGGAACTGGAAGTTTGTCGGCGTGTAGCTATCCAGGGGGGCTCCTGCTGATCCGCTGCCATCTGGTTGAAGGCTGAATACCGTATCGCCCCACATGAATCTGGATGGTTGAAACGTGCCATTTCCCGTGGTCATCAAGATGCGATCATGATAAGGGTCATAGATCACTCCCGGTCGTGCCCAAATCGCGCCCATCGTTTCAGGATAACAATCTGCTCCATTCGTAACCCTTGAATCGATAAAATGTACCGCTTGGTCGCTGCACAACGTATTGAATACTTTCTGTGACCCGTCATTGAGATTGATAGCGGTAATGTGTCCCTGATAGTTGCCTTTGTCGCCCGGATAACCTGCCTGAGCGACATACAGATAACTAATCCCATTGCCTGAGGTGGCAATACTTAAGGCTGATGATCCCTTTTCATCATAACCCTTCAAAGTAGTCAATTCTGGCCAACCACCTGAGGTGATCTCCACCCCCGTTCCAACTGCATACTTATGTACATAACCGTCCAGTCCATAGCTATATACATATTTCCTGTTCGGATCGATAGCCGGAGAGGAGGTGGTATAACAAATTTCATTACGGGTCAGGTTGTTATTGATCAGGCAACCGTTTGGGCCATTTTGCTGAGACCAGACTATCACTCCTGTATGGGCATCCAGTGCCGTAATATGGCCGTCCTTGGTCGTGACGAAAAGCAGGTCATGGATTCCCGATCCGGTGCTTACTGCTGATAGGTATACCGGAGTGCCGTCAGCGATGCCTGGCAGGGGTACTTTGAAAAGCAATTGTAGTTGGGCAACTTTGTTTATGTTGATGTCACTCTCTAAGGTATTATTTCCAGAATGTTCTGCGTCGCCATTGAACTGAAGCCAATCATAGCCTTTTTGACTGCTGACGAGGGGTAGATACTTGGTATATGTATTAGCAGCCGCTGCAGGTTCCGGCTGGCGTAGGTGCAAGCTAAAATATATAGCTATGCTGAGGACACCAATGAGGATTAACGTGATCAACTCGGTATTACGTTTTGCATTCTTGGGTTCCATTTACTTTTCTCCCTGGAGAAAATTATAACAAATAGGGCTAACATTGTGCGATTAATAATTATTCATAAATCGCGGGGCTGAAAAGCGTGTGCTAATTCTTTGTGTTGCATCTGGCCGCACTTGCCGCTCATCTGAGATGGGTGGAAGCAAATCGATTATGCATACCGGTGAATTAATCTCACGCACTCACCCCTAGATATGCTACAATTTGTTACGCGATCAGGAGGGTACGATGAACGCTAATCTTGATATTCGTCCATCACCCATTGCCGGGCAGTGGTATCCAGGTGATCCCAAACGGCTTTCAAGCTCTGTGGATGGTTACATCCACGATGCTGTTCTTCCAGAGCTGGATGGTGAAGTGGTGGCCATTGTCACGCCTCACGCCGGGCATATCTACTCTGGGCCGGTGGCTGGCTATGCCTTTGCTACCCTACGTGGGCTGAAACCTGACCTCGTGGCTGTTATTTCACCCATGCACTATCCGTATAACGAGCCTTTCCTGACCACCGCCCACGATGCCTACCAGACGCCTCTCGGCCTGCTCATGGTGGATCGGGAAGCTGTTCAAAAGTTAAGCGGATGTCTGGAAGAGCAGCTCGGTTACGGCCTGAGCCAGGTGAAGCGTGATCGTGAGCATTCGCTGGAGATTGAGCTCCCCTTCCTGCAGCGGGTGATCGAGTCAGAGTTCAAATTACTGCCGGTCATGGTCCGCGAGCAGGATCGTAGAGGCACACAGGCCTTGGGCATCTGCCTGGCAAAAACCCTGGAAGGACGGAGTGCCGTGCTTGTTGCCAGCACCGATCTTTCGCATTTTTATCCCCTGAACCTCGCCAATCAGTTGGACGAGGTGATGCTAAATGCCATCGCCTCTTTCGACCCCGACGAGGTGATTCGTGCGGAAGAAGAGGGCCGCGGCTTTGCCTGTGGCCGGGGAGCCTTAGCGGCAGTCTTGTGGGCCGCCCGTGACCTGGGGGCTGACCGGGTTAAGGTTCTCAAACACGCCACCTCCGCAGAAGTCACCGGTGATAAATCTCAGGTGGTGGGCTACGGGTCAGCCGTGGTGCTTCGCTCTACGCCAGGTTCACCCGGGTAAGTAGTCGGTGCTTGATAACTTCTGCATGTGTTGATCGCATAGGGTTAATATAAAAATATGTTAGCTTGGGATTTCTTACTGATCATGGCGCTGGTGGCGTTGAATGCCTTTTTCACCAGTATAGAATTTGCATCTGTCGCCGCTCGCAAGGCGCGCATTGAGCTTGCCGCAGAGGAGGGCAATAAGGCTGCGGAGATCGTCAAAGGTTGGCTCGATAATCCTGTATCACGTTCCAGGTTGATCGCAGCCTGCCAGCTGGGGATTACCATCGTCAGCCTGACATTGGGTGCCGTCGGTGAGAACACCTTTGAACAACTCCTGACACCCCTGTTTCGCCAGGTCTCAATGCCACCCAGCCTCGAACGGCTTTCACCTTTGATGGCTGCCCTGCCGCTAATATTCTCGCTAATTATCATCACTAGCATCCATGTTGTATTGGGTGAGCAGGTACCCAAGGTGGCTACTCTGCACCAGCCAGAACGGGTGGCCCTGCTGGGTGCCCAGCCCATGCGCATCTTCAGCCTCGTCTTCAAATGGTTTATCGACCTGCTTGACTGGGTTACCAGGCTAATCCTGCGCTTGTTTGGTTTGGAGCTTGTCGGCGGCCATTCACTGATCTATACCGTGGACGAGCTAAAGCAAATGATCACCGAGTCGGAAGAGGGGGGCGTGCTCGAGCCTCCCGAACGTGAGATGCTTGAATCAGTATTCGATTTTGGCGAGCTGCTCGTGCGGCAGGTAATGGTGCCCCGCACAGAGATTGTCGCTATCGAAGCCAGTACCAGGCTGGATGACATCATCGCCATAGTGACCCAACATAGCTACACCAAGCTACCGGTCTATGAAGCTGACCTGGACCAGATCGCTGGCATTCTGCATGTCAAAGATGTGCTGCGGGTGATGAAGCAATCCGATTGCGAGGAAATCACCGCTGGCGAGCTCGCTCGTGAGACCCTCTACATCCCGGAGACCCTGCCGGTAAATGACCTGCTGCGCCAGTTCAGGCACAACCGCCAGCATATTGCCATTGTTCTGGATGAGTTCGGCGGCACAGCTGGTTTGGTCACCTTGGAGGACCTGCTGGAGGAGATCGTCGGGGAAGTCAGTGACCAGTTTGATAAAGCCACACCTGAGATCCAAACACAACCGGATGGGAGTGTGCTGATCGACGGGCTAACCTTGATGGAAGCTGTTAATCAGCAGCTTGAGCTCAACTTGAGTGACCCCCATTACGATACCATTGCAGGATATTTCTTAGGCAAGCTTGGGCATATCCCAAAGGTGGGTGACGCGGTCGATTCTGGCGGGGTCCAGCTGAAGGTTGAAGCAATGGATGGGCTGCGTATCGCCCGCCTAAGCCTGGTTCGCTTGAAAGACAACCCGCCTGAGTAAATGACCACCTACGTCGAAGTTGGAGTCAATGTCCCGCAGGTGAGTGGGACTTTCCATTACCACCTGCCACCCGAATTGGAGGGGCAGATCAAACCTGGGCACCTGGTCGAAGTACCCTTCAGCCGACAGCGTGTCCAGGGTGTGGTCTTCCGCCTTGTAGACCAGCCTGAAGTGCCCGAGACGAAGCCAGTGACAGCCCTGCTTGATCCATTGGCAGTGCTCACCCCGCAGCAAATCAGGCTGGCTGGTGAGTTATCAGAATCAACGCTGGCTCCCCTGGCAGCCTGTATAGATGCCATGATCCCCCCCGGCCTGGCCCAACAGGCTGATACCCTCTACCAGAAGAGCACGCCTCTCCTACCCGTGGCTCATCCACTGACCTCTCTTCAAAATCGCATGCTTAACCTGATTTCCGAGCGTGGGCCCCTCCGCGCCCGTCAGCTGGATAGTGCTTTCCGCCATGTGGACTGGCGTCCGGCGGCCAGGTCGCTGGTCAATCAGGGTCTGTTGAGCACCCAGACGGTCCTGCCTGGTCCTGCTGTCGGGCCCAAGACGGTACGCACAGCACAGCTGACGTGCACGTCTGAACAAGCTGAGGCTGATATGCCCAGGCTTTCCAGGTCTGGCAGCCCGGCCTTACGACGCCGGCAGGCCATACTCAGTATGTTGCTGCGCGAGCCTGGTGAAGTAGAAGCCGCCTGGTTGTACGCGGAGAGTGGCGGTAACCTGACTGACCTGCAGGCTCTCGAGAAACGCGGCCTGGTTCGGCTCGGAGAAGCCCAGGTATGGCGCGATCCGCTGGAAAGCCTGGATTTTGTCGCCAGCCAGCCGCCAAAGCTGACCAATGACCAGCTGAGTGTTTGGAATACGATCGAAAAAGGTATCCAGCAAGCCGCCACTGTTGAATATATTAAACCATTTCTACTCCATGGAGTCACTGGCTCGGGCAAAACTGAGATCTACCTCCGCTCAGTGGAGGCCACCCTCCAGCTCGGAAGGCAAGCCATCGTGTTGGTGCCTGAGATCGCTCTGACCCCCCAAACTATCCGACGCTTTGTCAGCCGCTTCCCCGGTCTGGTGGGGAGTATGCATTCGCGCCTTTCCCAGGGCGAACGCTTTGATACCTGGCGCAGGGCCCGCCTGGGAGAAATCTCTCTGATCGTTGGGCCGCGTAGTGCCTTGTTCACTCCCTTTGCCAATGTGGGTTTGATTGTCGTCGACGAATTCCATGATGACACCTATTACCAATTCGATCTGCAGCCCCACTATCATGCCAGGGATGTGGCCGTCAGATACGCCCAACTCACCGGTGCAGTCTGCGTGCTTGGGTCAGCCACACCCGATATCGTCAGCCGCTACCGTGCCGAAAAACAGGAATGGCACTATTTGAGCCTGCCTCAGCGCATCCTCGCTCACCGAAAAGCGGTTGAAAACCAGGTGAAAAAGCTGGGCATCAGCTCGCATTACCAGCCAGTCAGCAACGATACCGAATTCATCGAGTTGCCTCCTGTGCAGGTAGTGGACATGCGCACGGAGCTCCAGAACGGCAACCGCTCAATCTTCAGCCTTTCATTGCAACAAGCGCTTGAAAAAACCTTAGCCCACAATCTGCAGGCGATCCTTTTTCTTAATCGGCGTGGCAGTGCCACTTACATTTTCTGCCGCGACTGTGGCTATATTCTCAAATGCCCGCGTTGCGATCTGCCGCTCACCTATCATATGGCTAGCCCGAGGCTAGAGCAGGATGCTGCAGCCTCACCTGATTCCCTCACCTGCCATTATTGCTTTTATAAACGCCAGATGCCCAAGACCTGTCCCCAGTGTGGTAGCGAGCGTATCCGCCAGTATGGCACAGGCACCGAAAAGGTGCAGGCCGAGGTTAATCATCTTTTTCCCACTGCCCGTACCCTGCGTTGGGATTTCGAGACCACGCGTCAGAAAGGCGCCCACGATCTCATCCTGGCGAACTTTGTCAACCACCAGGCGGATGTCCTGATTGGCACCCAGATGATCGCCAAGGGGCTGGACTTGCCCCTTGTCACACTGGTGGGGGCAGTCCTGGCCGATGTGGGTTTGAGCCTTCCCGACGTGCGTGCCGCAGAACGCACCTTTCAAGTGCTCACCCAGGTAGCGGGGCGTGCCGGGCGAAGCCCGCTGGGAGGCCAGGTCATCCTGCAGACTTTCCTGCCGGAACATTATGTCATTCAGGCTGCCTCCCGGCATGATTATCAGGCTTTCTATCACCAGGAGCTGGAGTACCGGCGCCAGCTGCATTACCCACCTTTCTCGCAGCTGGTTCGTCTTGAGTATCGCCACCGCGATGTTGAACATGCCGAATCTGCTGCTAACATCATGGCTCAGCAAGTCCGCAGGTGGCTGGAAGAAGAGAATCGCCTGGAGACCGAGCTGGTCGGACCAACACCCTGCTTCTTCTCACGCCTGGCTGGACTGTATCGCTGGCAGATCGTCCTGCGTGGACCAGACCCTGCCTCATTACTGCGTGGTCGTCACTGGGCTGACTGGCGGGTTGAGGTGAATCCGCCATCTATACTATAATATACTACTCCACCCATACGACGAAATGATTCGTCATGAGGTGGCATCCAGGCTAGTAACATTGTTTGGGAGGTCCATATGGAAAGTTTCAAGCGGGGATGGGGATTCTTAAAACAAGCATGGCAGATGGCTCTCAAAGATAAAGACCTGATCAAGCCTTCCATTTATGCCCTGATCGCTGGCTTTATCATAACCCTGGTTTTAGTCGTCCCCGTCGGGTTTGCAACCTATCTTCTGCAAGATACCCTATATGGTAGATATATCATCTATGTCTTGTGGGCTATCATCATTTTTATCCAGTACATCACCGGGTATGTCTTCTCTGCCATGACCGTCTATCTGATCTTCGGCTACCTGGCTGAAGGTGATGGAAGGATGGATAAAGCCTGGGGCATCGTCAGGCGGGATTTGTGGGATATCGCCAGTTTGGCTGCTGCTTCGACATTAGTCAACTTGTTAGCCAGCGCAGTACGCGGTAAGGATAGAGGCGCAGGTAGGGGCCTCTTGGCTGGGATCATCGAAGCCGTCTGGACTGAAGCAGCTTTCCTGATCCTGCCTGCCATGGTTATTGAGGATATCAACCTGAAAGGCGGTATCAAGCGAGCCACTCAGATCATCAAGGAAAACCTGCTTCTGGTAGGCATCAGCACGGTGGGGGTAAAAGCAATCGTAGGCTGGGTCGGCTTTTTGTTGGGCACAATCGGTGTTGCACTTGGTTTAGGGGTAGGCCTCGGGATCATCTCGGTTAGCCAATCCTCCACGGTCGGGTTGATCAGCGGTGTGACTCTGGGCATTTTGATTGCTACACCCTTCATCCTGTTCGCCACAGTGATCAGCACGTACACAGCCACAGCTTATCACACCTGCCTGTACCTGTGGGCCAGGGATGTCGAGCGTGCCCGCCTGGAAGGTCAGACTGGTGCGGTAACTGCTCCAGGACCGTTAGCCAGCGTGCTGCAGTGAGCCAAGTCAATTGAGCGGTTACGGAGAAAAGCATGACCAAACTACGTCGTGAAGCCTTAACCTGGAATGATGTTGATCAGCTGATCGACCACCTCCTGCCTCAATTTCAGGGTGAATTCGATACGATGGTGATCATTACGCGTGGGGGTATTGTGCCAGGTGGCCTGCTGGCTGAAGCAACGGGCATCCCTACCATCCTCACTGCCGCAGTAGACTTCCCTGCCGAAGCAGAAGCTCAAAAAACCGGGCTTTTCGCCTGGCCAAGGTTTATCGAATTCCCCAGTGATGAGTTGTTGCACGGTAAACGTTGTCTGGTTGTGGATGATGTCTGGGGGTCGGGGCGTACCATCACCGCCGTTAAAAACCGCATCGCAGCTGCTGGCGGTATTCCCTTTACCTGCGTGCTGCACTTCAACCCCCATCGGACGTTATTCGGCACCTTATGCCCTGATTACTATGCCGCCATCACCGATGCGTATATTATCTACCCGTGGGAGATGAACCGCGGCCCCGACAAGGTGCGACTGGGCTAAATTTGAACTGTTGGTCGGGGTGAGGCTGGCGTGTCTCCAGCCGAAACCCAACTTTTTTGGCATAGCTAGATGTAGGTTGGGTTGAGGATGTGTTTCCCTATCCGAAACCCAACGTTTTTTTACCATTTCTACCAATTGGGTTGAGGATGATCGTCTCCCATCCGAAACCCAATTCTTGCCATTACGCCCAGCACACTCAAATCATTTACCTGTTTTTGCTGGTTCGTTTTTTTCTTTTTCATTTGGGTCGAGCAGAATGACCAACCCCAGGGCACCCATATCTGAAAACAACATGGGGGCAAGGAAGGGTGCCCCGCGGATGAAGCGTTCCACCACCACCGCGTTCTCATAAGCCAGGTTATGCAGGATGTGTAAAACCACCCCAACCAAGCCCACCAGCGCAAGCAGCATCATCGCCACCACGTAAATAATCAGGTCGCTTCGCCGGGGTGTGGTAATGGTTCCCAGCACCAGGGCCACCACAGTCCCGAAGATACCAATCCCAGTGGGTACCCACAACCATGGGTTCTCGAAATTGGTGCGGGCGTGGTCCAACACGCTGCTGATCACTGTCGCCAGAGTGCCTAGCCCCACCATAAAGAAGAAGGCGCTGGTTTTGCTGAATGGTAGCCTCAGCTTCCTGCCTCCGAATAAATTTAATATGCCGCTATCTGGGGGTTTCTCCATCCATACCGCGCTGATACCCATCAACCCGACCAGGGCGAAGGTGAGCGGTCCAAGGATGGGTGGTGCCCAGACAAACAGCGGGACGGATACTTTTTCGCCCAGTGGGGCATAAGGCAGGATGGCCCTCACCAGGTGGAAGAAAATCCCCAACAGCCCCACAATGATGCTTGCCAGATAGACCAATGAAGCCATGATTACAGCCAGGGTTCGCTTGCGGATGGCGATCAGGCCGGCGATAAAGAGGAAGATGCCAGCCACGGGGCCGAAGATGATCGGGATCCACTCCTTCGGCATGATTGTCCCGCTGATGGAATGCGCCAGGTAAGTCTCGAGCCCTAATAGCAGCTCGTTCAGGGCAAGCATCAACAGCATGGCCTGGTCACGCGTGATAGGTACGCGCACCCGTTTAACAATTGGGAAAACCGTGGCAAGGTGATACATGGTCAGGGCGTGGCTCCCGCCGCCTGCTGTTTAAGGTCGACCATCTCCTTGAGGTCAGCAAGA
Source organism: Anaerolineales bacterium (assembly GCA_003105035.1). Classification (NCBI taxonomy): domain Bacteria; kingdom Bacillati; phylum Chloroflexota; class Anaerolineae; order Anaerolineales; species Anaerolineales bacterium. The sequence goes on from PQAL01000005.1 coordinate 138,661, forward strand.
GTTTCCTGCAGAGGGTACGCACCGTGCCATTGGGTATAATCCGGGCCTTGCATCCAGGTACCAAACTTGGTTGTCCGGCCCCAATAATGCCACAGGTTGAAATAGGTGAAATCGATCGGCTCGCTGAAATCTGCTGTATTGATCAAACCTGCTTTCTGCAATGGCGCCACCAGGTCATTGCTCTCTTGTACCCAGGTATTCACCTGTTCGGTCGCTCCATCTGCATCTTCGTACAGGGCAGTGATGAAATTCTGGTTATGGCACTCGAAACAAACACTTTGCATGTGCGAGCGGTTATCTTGCCAGTTCGGACGTTTTTGGCTGACCGAAGCAAACAGGAACCACGACAGCCGGTCGCCCACGTCATGCGTGGTGCCGGTGGCTCCGAAACCACTCATATGGCACAGGGCACAGGTGGGGGCAGGAAAATCATTCACCGTCAGGTTCCCAGCTTCAGCATCCCAGTTCCAGTTGTCACCCATCGTGGCATACAGGATGCCATGCGGTGATTCCTGGTAGATCTCCCATTGGGGATGGTCTGGCCCGATGTGACAGTTGTTGCACGTCTCTGGCTTACGCGCCTGCTCCAGGCTGAATTCATGCCGGATGTGGCATTTCTGGCACCTACCGACTGACTCGTCGGCAGCGGGTGCACCAATGCTGTGGCAGTTCTCACAGGCAAATGGTGTGATGGCTGGACCTTCCAGCGCAGCAATCGCATTGCGACCCTTATCGGGTGCGAACGAGCCTTCCGGGATAGCCTCGTACATGGCCATCAGTGTCGGCGAAAGGTCTTTTGAGCCTGCCACAGCGACATACGAAGGTAAGCTGTGCCTGCTCTGATAGTATTGTGCCACCTCTGCTTCATGGCAGGTCTGGCACATGGCGGTTGTCGGTGATGCCAGCACATACAAACCTTCATGCTCAACAGCACCAGGGTAATCAGCTGCCACCTCATGGCACTTGCGACAGGTCACTTCCGCGGCAGCCATACTGCTGTGGCTATACTGGTCGACAATCCCCGGGGTGGCGGTGCGGTGGCACGTCACACACTCGTCGTTGCTGCCCGCTAAAACATCCACTTCGGCCAAGTCAACCGGCTGCCCGGCATTTCCGATAACCAGGATGATCAGGGCTACACCCAAGACCAGGATTACCGCAATCAGGCCGATGATCAATACTCGTAGTGTATTTATCTGCTGCTTTGGTTGATCCATCGATGCCTCCTTATTGGAGATATGAAGGGTTTTCAGGCCAAGAGAAAAGGGTTAAACCACCAGCGATATCAGTCTGCCGCTTGGTCTGCAGAACGTCTTGTTTAGCTTTTGTTGGTACAGAAGTTCGCTGCAAATAAGTGCCTACGCCTACCTGCGATTGCCAGGGTATCTTAACGTAAGCGCATGTTCTTTGCTAAATTATACATTAACAGCAGATAAAAATTCGCCAGATACAAAAGCAAATCCCAAGGTTATACCAGTGATCAGCGGTACCGGCGGCCCTTCCAGCTCACTCCACGCCCTGAGATGACATTGAATGCCGATGTGCCCATCATCGCGGTAAACACCAATGCTCCAAGTGGGAAGGTGAAGGCGTATTGAGCAGCGATCCCAAACTCCCTGCAGGCTTGCACGCGCTTAATTAGCAGATATCCCCACAGGCAAAGCGCTTCCAGCGACACCAGAGTTGCTGGCTGTCCACCTGTGGAAATCAGCCAGGCTAGGCTGCCAAATAACCATACCGGCAGGGCAATCGAAACCACAAGCCCAACAAACGCCCCGAATAGTAACAGCCATAGCCTGTCCTGCAGTCCCAGGTAGATGTTCTTAGTCCAGCCTTCCCACATTTCCGGCAGGGATGTGTACATACGCGTGCTAGCTACCGTCCTACCGTCAGCCACCATCAGGCGGAAACCAGCCCTTTTTACCACGGCTGCCAGTGCCCGATCCTCATCAATGCGATCCTTGACCGCAGCATGTCCACCGACTGCATCGTAGGCGCTACGCCTGATCAGGATGAACTGCCCATTGGCGATAGCATCTGGCTTGGCTGGGTCATTGACCCGTTCAGCCGGGAAGCCATATGCCAGCCCCAGAAAAACAAGTGGCAGCACTGTGCGTTCCCAAAAGCTTCCCAGCTCTTGGGCAGTGAGCATGGAAAACATGTCTGCCGCGTTGTTGATCGCCGCCTGATACGCAGAAGTTAGTAGCTCGGGGCTGGCGAATGTGTCAGCATCCAGAAAACACAACCACTCCCCCCTCGCAGCCGCCGCACCCTGCACCAGGGCGTGCGGTTTTCCTGCCCAGCCTGGTGGCAGGTCGTTTCCATGCAAAATCTGCACCAAACGATGACCTGCTGCAAGCTTGGCCAGGATTTGCGGAGTGGCATCCGTTGAGTGGTCATCAATCACGATGATCTCATAATTGGGGTAGGATTGGTCGAGCAAGGCTTGCAGGCAGCGCAGGATATTGCGCTGCTCATTCCGCGCCGGGATGATGACAGAGATCAGTGGCGCCTGGCGACGTTGTGGCTCTTCCCAGGGTTCGGTGACGCGTTCGACAACAACCGTTATCCCCACGCTGGCATGCAGCTGCCAGGTGATGATGATCCCCAGGATCATCGCCAGGGTCGAGATTACGACGATTGCCGTCACGACTAAACCACCCGCAGGGTACTGCCTCGTTCGGTCTTCTCTACTTCGATGCGGTTGGGGAATGCCTCTTTGAGCTCGTCCAGGTGGCTGATCACCAGCACCTTGGCAAAATCCTGCCTGACCATGTTAATGGCTTCGATCAGGTGCTGCCTCCCGAGGGCGTCCTGGCTTCCGAATCCTTCATCGATCACCAGGGTTTGCAGTCGGGCACCTGCCCGCTGTGCAAGCAGCTCAGACAATGCCAGGCGGATGGCGAAGTTCACCCTGAAGGCTTCACCCCCTGAATAAAGCTCATAATCCCTGGTGCCCGAGCCATCTGAAATGGCGATGTCTAGGGTTTCTTTTAGATCATCGCGTTTTTTATCCTTGAAGGCCGCCTGGGTGACGAATCGCACCGACATATTGCCCTCACTCAGCCTCTCCAGCAGCTCATTGGCACGCGTTTCGATTTCTGGTAAAGCCTGCTCGATCAGCAAAGCCGGCACACCGTCCTTCCCAAATGCTCGGTCAAGCTGCTTATACTGGCTCACCAGCTTGGCTTGCTCCTCGCGCTGCACATTGATCTCCTTCAGCCGTACCTTCAGGTCCTTCAGTACAGCCACTTTCTGCTGGGCTGCGCCCACCTCCATACGCCGGGTATTTTCCTGTTCAAGCAGTTCATGCAGCAGGCGTTCGGTCTCCTCCAGGTCGGGCGCCGCAGCTTCAGCCGCTGCCAGGCGCGCCACAGCTTCGTCATGATCGCCCTGTTGGTTGGAGATATCGGCATGCAATTTCGTCAGCTGGGTCTGGTTATCTTCGATTTCACGCTCCAGGGGCTGCAAGGCTGCCCGGGCTGTTTCCAGAGACCTGAATTCAGCCTCAGCTGAGCGCAGCTGGCCTTCCTGCTGACGGCAGGTGTCGTGTGCTGCTGCGTCATATCCAATCGCCTTCAGTTCCTTATCGATGCCGGCCAGTGCTTTCCGGGCTTCGCTGGCATAATTCCCCCCTTGCAGCAGGGCATTCACTTCAGCCAGCCTGGGAGCACCCCTTTCTTCCCAATCTGCCCTGTTTTTCTCAATGAACTCCAGCTGACCTTGCAGGCGTGTGATATTCTGCAAGTGACCCAGGCGCTCATTTTCAACCGCTGCCAGTGATGCAATGTGTGCCTCGATTTCGCTCACTACCTGGTCAGCTTCGCTCAAGTAAGCCTGGTTGGCGCGATAGCGGTCACCCAGCTCGGTACCCTCGGCCGTGATCGAATCGATCAGCTGGTTGCGTTCATAGGTATCCATCGGCCGCCCGCACAGTGGGCATGCTGGTTCTTCGGTCTCAGTTAGTTTATCCACCCTGGCTTTCAGCTCGATCATTTCCTGTCTCAGGCGTGGGTTTTCAGCGCGTGCCTCCGCTTGCCTCTGGCGGGCGAACTGCAGCTCTACCTCCAACCCACTGCGCTGGTCGAGGGTCTCCTCAGCCTGGGCCAGGTTGTGCCTGGCAGCCTCGAGTTGTGCCTCAGCTTCCAGATGGGCAGAGGCTTGCTCTTGTACAGTTTTGCTGGTGCTGGTCAATTGCTGCATTTCCGTGGATAAGCGGGCTTTCTCAGCCTCAATTTCAAGCAGGGGTGCCTGACGGCGGGCATCGTGCTCCCGAAAACGCCTGGCTACTTCGTCCCAACGCTCTAGCTCCGCTCGTATCGCTTGCCAGCCTGCATAGGCGGCTTCAATCTCGCTTGCCCTGGCCAGCTTCTCTGCATAAGCTTTCTGCTCTGTTACCCGCGATTCCAGTCGTGATTCCATCTCAGCGTAACGCTGCTCGGCGGCTTGCAGCTGGCGTTTCAGCACGTCCACCAGCTTTCGTTGCTCGTTTAGTGATGCCTCTACCTTCCGTGCCTGTTCAAGCAGTTTTTCTTGGGCTCTCCGGGCTTTCTCCAATTGTTTGAGCTCAGTCTGCAGGGATTGTAGCCTGTCGGTGCGGCTGGTCTCTTCGCTTAATTCAGCGTTGATCTCCTGCATGCGTCCCTCCAGGTTCTGGATCTCTGCTTCAGCTGCCCGGCGGCGCCTGATCACCCGCTCACGGTACACCTCCCACACTTCCAGTCCCAGGATATTCCCCAGGATGCGTTTTCGGTCGCTAGCTTTCTGCTGGGTGAACTGGTCCGCCTTGCCCTGCAGGAAGAAAGACGCGTTGACAAAGGTATCGTAATCCAACCGCAAGGTGTGTTCAATCACTTCTTGTGTATTCCGCAAGGTTTCACCAGTCAGCGCTTTCCATTTCCCGTCCGCAGGCTGCAGGATCTGAAATTCCAGCCGTGTTGTCTTGCCTTTCGGCAGGGTTCGTTGGATGCGGTAGGTGTTGCTTTCATATTCAAATACCAGAGCCACCTCTGCTGCCCCAGATTGCAAATTGACAATTGACTCATCGCGCTTACGTGCCTGCCCGAACAAGGCCCAAGTGATGGCATCCAGCAGAGAAGACTTGCCTGCCCCGTTCTGGCCCGAGATACACGCCAGGTCGAACGATGTAAAATCAAGCTCGGTTGTGTCGCGGTAAGAAAGGAATCCGGTGAGGGTTAGTTTAATCGGGATCATCGCTGCTCCATTGGTTTTACACCAGATCCTCGGCTTGTTCCATGATCTCCTGCGCCAGCTTCTGCAGGCTCACCTGATCAGCGTGCGGCACATGGCTCGCACGCCAATACACATCTAACAGCTCGAGTGGGGTCAGGCTGCTCACCCCTTCCCCCGAAGCCAACCGGGCACGTGCTTCCACCAACGCGCGTTTGATCAGGTGGAACTCGAACGCCGTGGAAGCATATTCGCGCAGGGCTGCTTCATCGATCAATGCTTCCCAATCCCGCGGGTATTCGAGCACCAGGCGCACGATGGCATTCTCCATCTTGTCAGCTTTCGGTAGAACTCTCAGCAGCTGCCCGGTAACGTCTTCCTGGTTTTTCAGCAATAGGTGTCGATCAATAAACGGTCGAATTCCCTCTAGCTTACGCCATTCGAGTTCCGTATGACCTTGTTCAATTTTTGCGATGACGAAGAACTTGTCATCCGCAGCTTCTCCGAAATCCACCCGCTCGATGGAGCCTGGGTAGATCACGGGTGGGTGGCAGCCTTCATTCAAGTCTTGCGCCTTGTGGATGTGCCCCAGGGCTATGTAGTCCAGGCGAGGGTCCCGCACCATGGAACCGGGCAAGACCAGGTCTCCCCCCAGCATCACCGTACGTTCTCCGCCATATTCCGCACCTTGAACGGAAGCGTGTGCGGTGAGCACTATCGGCAGGCTCGGGTCAGCGCCTTCCAGCATGTCGTTCACGATCACGCTCAGCCGATCCTCGATCGCCTGGTCAATTTTTTCGGGTTCAATAGAAGTGAATTCCTGTGATGCGATTAACCCCGAGCGCGAGATCCAGGGGATGGCAATCACTTGCAGGGGTAGTCCCCATAATACGCTCGGACCCAAAAAAGAAGGTTTATCCAATACCAGCACCTTAGGCACTTCCAATGTACTGAACGGATCGAGCGTCGGGGCTCGCCCCAGGGCAGGTGAGGTATCGTGGTTACCCACCAACAGGAGGGTGGGGATGCCTGCCTTCGATAATTTCATTACCCGCTTACCCCATTCGCGTTGAAATGTAGGCGCCGGGTTGCGATCCTTGTAGGCATCACCTGCGAATATCACCAGGTCAACTTTCTCGCGGATGGCAGTATCGATAATGGTATCGAGTGATTTCAAAAAATCCAACACCCTGAGAGGCAGGCCGCTGATGGGGTCGTGCCGGCCATAATTAGCCATGTCTATGTGGGCATCGGCAAAGTGCAGGATGGTCAGCATGTTATTCCCTCCATGACCAGGCTGTGGGTTGGCTCAAGGTGAAACACCCAATTGTGATAATTGTTCCAAACCTGGGGCAAAATCAGGGTGCAGGCGCACGCTTTCCTGGAAGTCACTGATCGCTCCCTGTGTATCACCCAGTGCCAGCTTGGCCATGCCGCGCCAGTACCAGGTCTCTTCCAGTACATCGTTGGTGATGGTTTCGAATGTGGCATTCGCCAGGTCGATCACATCCTGGTAGCGCCCGCTGTAATAGTATGCGAAATAAGGTCCTGTCTGGTACCACAGCATGCGGAACGGGCGTAAGTCATCCTCGGGTAAGCCGGCATACAGCTGGAATGCATAATCATAGGCGTAGGCCGCATCCACATATTCCTTGAGGTTCACATGGCTGGTCCCCACATTGAAGGCTGCGAAATACTGGTCAACCCCACTCAATGTGGCTGTTTCCTGCTTGGCTACCTCAAGCGCATTCCGGCTGGAACCATCCACATCTGCGTAATCACCCAAGAGGTTCAGCACTTCAGCTTCCCTTGTTGTCGGGTAGACCACCATGAAAAGGTTGTCAAACGAGCGCCAGCCGTTATTAAAGTCGGTGTAAGTGAATTCGTGGTTCTCACCCTTGTCGATATAGGTATCCTGCACCACCAGCACATCCTTGGATTCGTCATATCCAGTGACGAACTGGTAGTGTCCCAGCCAGCCGTAACGCCCGGTCATATCATAGGTGTAATAGCCCTTTTCAGTGACAATCGGGAAACCAGCCGCCAGCAGCTCTTTCAACAGCTCAATATCCCCACCATAACGGATAACGGCATTGTATTCGTTAGTTTGGGTCCGCACAAAATCCTGCAGCTCATACGGCATGACATTCTTGTCATCCTTGTTGGTCTTCACGTACTCACCAACCACATCCCGGTTGCCGTCCCACCCCCAAAAGGTGAGTGCCATCGACAGGTTAGCCGGACCGCAGAAATTATAGCGGTTGTGCTGGTCTTCATATTTCACGCCCGCCAGGCGAATCGAAGCAGGCAGTGGGGTGGGCATGAGCGTGGGTGTTGGTGAAGGTTGGAGAGTCTCGGTCGGGCCGGACATCGTGGCTGTGGGCGCAAAAGGTGTCGGTGTGATTGTGGGTGCCAGGGCAGTCAGCGTGGCATTGACGATCGCATTTGCCTGGCTCTCGATCTGCGCCTGTTCCTGGGGTTGGAACACCACCTCTTCCGGCGGGTTGATGGCATATTGCAGGCGTATTCGTAGGTTATCGATCCGCCAGGCTAGCCGGCTGTGCACGAACGGGAGATTATAGATAGCCATTGCGGCTACCAGCAAGATTGGGATGGCCAGCAGGTATTTGGGTGAAAATCGGCGACGCATGGCGGGATTATAACACCCCCAATCACCTGCCCGCTACTCATCACAAGGTGCACGGAGTGGTAATGTTGTCCTGTTTTTAAGTTATTGACTACCCCTTCTCCTGATCATTTCCCTTGTTCAGATTTTCGTTGCGTATTCGTGGCTTTTTGTTTGTTAACGGTTAGATTCCCCTAAGCGTCAGATTGTTCACGCAATTATTCGTGTATTCGTGCTTTTATTCGTGGAAGGCTCCCTTCCCAGTCCTTCTCACTCCTCCGTTACTATTCTGTGTGCCAGCTTCCATTCGTATTTTCGTGAATATTTTCTATGCACAGCCCCTCCTCTGATACTCATCGTTAGTATATTTTATTGTAAGGTACAATAACTATATGAAGTCTTCCTTCAGGCGTCTTTTTCTTCTTGTCTGGCTTGGCTTTCTCTCCCTCAGCCTTGTGTTGAGTCTTCCAGCGCATGCCCAAACCGAGAATCCGGTCATCATCGTCCTGACTGCCGATGGACCGATCACCCCTGCCATGGCCTCCTACCTGTCGCGCGGCATTCGCATTGCCGAACGCCAGGGCGCAGAAGCGCTGATCTTCCAGCTCGATACACCGGGAGGTTCGCTCAGCGCGATGGAAACAATGGAACAGGCTATCCTGGCCTCCTCCATCCCTGTGGTGGTCTATGTGGCACCTTCCGGGGCGATGGCAGCCAGTGCTGGTACGGTTATCACCCTCGCCGCCCATGCTTCATCCATGGCGCCTAACACCACCATCGGAGCGGCCAGCCCGGTTGGTGGGCAAGGAGAAAACCTGCCCTCCACCGAAGAAATCAAGGTAAAAAACGCCATGTCTGCGGACGTCCGCTCGCTGACCGAGCGGCGTGGACCAACGGCACAGGCCCTGGCTGAAGACACCATCCGTAGTGCTGCCGCAGTCTCCGAAAGTGAAGCCCTTGAGGCTGACCTGATCGACTTCATCTCTGTCGACCTCAACCAGCTCCGTAGCCAGCTGGATGGCTTCACCGTGTCCGTCAAAGGTCAGCCGGTCACCCTGCACACCGCCAATGCTACTTTTGAGCCGGTTAATATATCGCTGATCGAAGAGCTGCTGTTAATCGTTACCGATCCCAACATCGTCTTCCTGCTCATCACCATTGGCGTCCAGGCCATCATCATCGAGATCTCCAGCCCAGGCGGTTGGGTGGCAGGCTTCATCGGGGTGGTTTGCCTGGCATTGGCCACTTATGGCCTGGGTATCTTGCCAGTCAACTACTTCGGGCTGTTGTTTATCGTCACTTCTTTCGTTTTGTTCATCCTGGATATCAAAGCGCCTACGCATGGGGGCCTCACCGCCGCCGGTGTTGGCAGCCTGATCATTGGAGCGCTGGTTTTATTCAACACACCCACCACCCCAAGTTTTCAACACGTCTCTGTGCCGCTGGTTGTAATCGTATCCATTGTAAGCGGAGCAGTCTTTTTCACCATTATGATGATTGCCGTGCGCGCCCAGCATACCCCTATCCACACAGGTGAAGAGAGCATGCTCGGGCGTGAAGGCATTGCTCGCACCGACTTGAATCCCAAGGGCAGTGTCCAGCTGGGCGGAGAGTTGTGGACTGCAGAGTTGGAAGAAGGTATTACGGACCGCGTGCGCCATGGCACGCGCGTGACAGTCATCAAAGTAGACGGGTTGCGCCTGATCGTCCGTAAAACAGAATAACAATTCCCCTATGGTGGCTGTTTTCAGTTAAGTTAAATCGGGGGCTTGCCTGCTTACTTGGTATCCAGCTCTTTCATTTCGCCTGTAGCTACGTAAACAATGCGCTCGCATATGTTTGTCACCCGGTCACCCATGCGCTCCAGGTTATGGGCTGCCCACATGATATGGTTGGCTCGATCAACGGTCGAAATATTCGTCGTCATCTGCTCCATCAGCTTGCGATAGATCCGATTGTAAAGCTGATCCACTTGCTCGTCTTCCACGGGTATCTGGCGTGCCGCATTCGCATCAATAGCCACGAAGGCATCCAAGGCGCGCTGCAGCATCTCCAGGGCAAAGGTTGCCATCTGTTGCAGCTCATCCAGGATTACCGGATCGATCGCTTCTTCACTGATCAACAGGGTAATCTTGCAGATTCCTTTAGCATAATCCGCAATCCGCTCTAGCTCGGTGATAATTTCAAGGATGGCTGCTAAAAAGCGCACATCACGCGCCATGGGTTGTTGGGTGGCGATGAGGGTGACGCACGCGCTCTCGATGGCATAACGTTTTTCATTGATTACGTAATCAGCCTCATAAATTCGTTGGGCCGCCGCTCGGTTGCGGTGTTTGAGAGCCTCTACTGCATCAATGACCGCCTGCTCTACCATGCTTCCCAACACAAGCACCTGGTCCACCATCATTTGAAGTTGTCGTTCGAATGTATCGCGCGCCATGCCTCTCTCCACCTGCTAACCAAATCGACCCGTGACGTAGTCTTCGGTCTGTTTGTTCTTTGGATTGGTGAATATCTGGGCGGTAGGCCCAAATTCCACCAGGATGCCTGTGCGTGTCTGTGGATCATCGATCATCATGAACGCAGTCAAGTCAGACACACGGGCAGCTTGCTGCATGTTATGTGTCACAATTATAATCGTATACGTTTCTTTTAATGCTTGCATCAACTCTTCTATCTTTAATGTCGCCACCGGGTCCAACGCCGAAGCAGGCTCATCCATCAAGATCACCTCAGGTTGAACAGCCAGGGCACGGGCGATACACAGTCGCTGTTGTTGCCCACCTGATAGCGCCATCGCCGATAGGTTGAGTTTATCTTTGACCTCCTCCCACAGTGCAGCTTGCTTCAAGGCGTCCTGAACAATCTCGTCCAAACCCTGCCGCTTTCCGATGCCATAGAGTTTCGGGCCATACGCCACGTTATCATAAATGCTCTTAGGAAATGGATTCGGGCGCTGGAATACCATCCCAATCTTTCGTCGGATATTAACTACATCCACCGATGAATCGAGAATGTTGTCGCCATCAAAAAGGATTTGTCCCACCGCTTTTGCACTTGCCACCAGGTCGTTCATTCGGTTGACCGAACGTAACAACGTGGATTTTCCGCACCCCGAAGGCCCGATGATCGCAGTGATCTGGTTGGCGGGAATCTGCATATTGATCTTACCCAGCGCCTTAAATTTTCCATAATAAAATGAAAAATCGACAAACTCGATTTTCGTCTGACTCGGCGGGGTTTCCACGGGTCTTTTAATTTCAACCTCAATTGGTTTAACCAAAGGAGAAACATTATTTTCAGCTGTCATAGTGAAATCCATATTGGTTGACATAAAACTACTTTACTTGCATACGCTTTGCGCGCCTCTGAACCCAGATACGGGTAATAATATTAATCGATAATACAAAGGTCATCAGCACCAGCGCAGCTGCCCACGATTGATTAATGCGTTCAGGATAAGGCTGTTGCGCATACTTCCATAAAGTCAATGGCAATGAATCCACCGGTTGATTAACAATATTGCCCATAATGACCAATAATCCCTGGTGGTTGGCAATCCCCGATTGAATGATCTTCCCAATCTCATAATGATCATTACCCAGGGCGGTGAAGAGTAAAGGTGCTGTCTCTCCCGAAGCCCTTGCGATCCCAAGTAGGATACCTGTGATAATTCCCTGGCTGGCGGCTGGGAGTGACACACTCAGCGCAGTTTTCCACTCTGGGGCACCTAATGCCAGGGATCCTTCCCGCATCGATTGTGGCACCAGTTTGATCATCTCCTCCGTTGTGCGGATAACGGTGGGTAGCATCAGGATCGCCAGCGCCACGCTGCCTGCCAGGGCAGAATAGTGTCCTTGGACTTTTACGATGATGGTATAGCAGAACAAGCCCAGGATGATCGATGGTACACCAGATAAGACATCCGTCCCAAATCGGACTGCTACACCCAATGGCGTGTTGGGTCGGTAGGCTACATAATATGCGGCCAGGATTCCCGGTATCACGGCAAATACCGAAGCCAGGATAGTGAGAATGATCGTCCCTTCGATCGCATTCAATACCCCTCCCCCCGGCATCCCTAAAGGCCGTGGCAGGTGGATGAAGAAATCAAGGTTCAGGTATTGCCACCCTTTTATTACTACGTAAGCAATGATCCAGAATAAAATAGCCAGGGCAGCCAACGAAAATAAGACCGATATCGCCATCATTAGCCGGTCGGTCAACTTTCTTCGCCGGTAGTTGGCTTTCGACTCCATCATTTGCCTGGTCGATGCACCCAGCCATATCACCGCCTTTGAGCTCATGCGCGCACCTCCTGGATGCTCCGCCGGCTCACTCGCCATTCGAGTAATCGGGCCAGAATATTGAGCAGCAGGGTAATGACGAATAAGATTAACCCGATCTCGATCAAGGCCTGTGTGTGAAGAGGTGACGCCGCTTCAGCGAATTCGTTGGCAATGATGCTAGACATCGTATACCCCGGCCTCAATAGTGATAATGAACCGCCAATGCTATTGCCAACCACCATAGTGACCGCCATCGTCTCCCCTAGTGCTCGACCAAGTCCCAGGATCACTGCTCCAAGGATACCGGAAAGCCCGTAAGGGATGAGTACTTTCGATATGGTCTCCCACTGTGTGGAGCCTAACGCCAATGAAGCTTCCCTTTGTGCACTCGGGATTGCCAGCAATACATCGCGGGTGATAGCGGTGATAGTCGGTATGATCATGATGCTTAAGATTAATGCCGCTGCCAGCAAGCTTGCCCCACTGGAGGGTACTGGCCCGTGTAGGAACAAGTTCAGTACTGGGAGTTTACCCAGGGTAGCGCCCAGGAAATTCCCTGAAGGCGCGACAACTTTAGGCAAGAAAACGAAGATACCCCACAGACCATAGATTACCGAAGGGATGGCTGCCAGCAGCTCAAACATCCCCCCTATTGTGATGCGCAGCTTCTCAGGGCATAACTCTGCCAGGAAGATCGCCGCTCCCAGGCTGATCGGTACCGCTATTACCAACGATAAAAGAGAGGATATGATTGTCCCATAAATAAAAGGCCAGGCCTGGAATTCGCTACTCACCGGATTCCACGAAGCATCATTGGTTGGTTTAAGAAAATTGAGTCCGAAAGCTGAGCGTGCCCCGGCTGAATCCTTCCAAAGTAAAACACCCACCATTATCACTAATACGATCGTTAATACAGCCATCGAGATAGTCAACGTGTTCCACGGCCGGTCCCCGTAATGGAGCATGCGCCGTAACCGGACTGGCCATGCACCTCCTGGAAGTCGGTTATCGATACGGGGTGTACGATGTTGATCGTTGGTTTTCATTGTGTGTACATCTAACCTGCGCTGTTCCCCCCAATCAGTGGGTTGCACAATATTCTTCACTGTGCAACTCACCTCAACAGGATAATGCAGTGCTCGATTATGGTTTTACAGGTGCGCCATTACAGGTGACTTCACCTAACTTTGCCAGCACCTGCGTTTGTACAGCCTCAGGCAAGACAGAATATCCCAAGTTAGCTGCCCTACTGGCTGCACTTGCATCGGTGAGAGACCAATTGAAGTATTGCACTAGCTTTTGAGCTTTGCCGCAATCAGTCATGCTGGAGGTGTGCAGGATGATATAGGTGTATCCCGCAATAGGCCAACTGTTGGCACCCGCCCCATTCACAATTGTATTGGTTAACTTATCGGTGAATGTGTCGGCATAATCGTTCATCGCTGATGCCAGGCTGTCTGCATTGGCCGTCACTGTTTTGCCTGCCTTGTTAACCATATTGACATAAGGGATCTTGTTGGCAATGGCATACGAAAGCTCGACATAGCCAATCGAATTGGGGGTGTTCTGCACCGCTGCAGCTACACCCTGATTGCCTTTACCTCCGATACCATTACCAGCCTTATCCACCGGCCATTCCACCGATGACCCAGCACCAACGCTGTTCTTCCATTCATCACTAAAGGATGACAAAGCCTTGGTAAAGATTTCAGTGGTGCCAGAACCATCCGAGCGGTGTACTGCCGTGATGGTAGCATCGGGGAACACCAAACCCGGATTGAGCGCCACGATTGCTGGATCATTCCATTTTGTGATTTTACCTGAGTAGATGCCGACCAGGCTAGCACTGTCCAGGGTGACCGTTTGGGTAATACCTTCGATATTGTAAATAGGGACCACCGCGCCTGCCAGCATGGGGTACATCTGCAGGTCCTTCCCAGCAGCGTACTCTTCATCGTTTAGGAGTGAGTCGGATCCAGCAAAATCGACAGTATTGTCGAGGATGGCCTTCTTACCGCCCCCAGAGCCGATGCCCTGGTAATTCAATGTTACCGATGGGTCTACATACTGGTAGGCATAGATCCACTCAGTATACACAGGCAGCGGGAAGGTTGCACCCGCACCGTTGATCTGCACCGATCCAGCCGGCAGTGAAATAGTTGCTGGGGTAGTGGGCGTGCTGCCGCATGCGCTCAGCAGGATGGTAAAGGTCGTTAATACCGTGAATAGTAGAATCGTTTTTCTTTGCATTTTTAGTTTCCTTATAGTTTTCATATGACCTATCTTATCTTGGATGGATTAACAACCCATCAAGACCAAGTTAATAGATCGTCATTGATTTGTAATCATTTGGTTAATAAACTGGCAAAGGATGGCGCTATTTCGAAGTCATTTTCCCCCATGTCATTTCATAAATTAAAAAGAACTGCGATCTTACTCGCAGTTGTAGATATCTTAAAAAGTTATGCTTTTGGAATTGTGAAGTAGAAGACGCTGCCTTTTCCCAACTGGCTCTCCACCCATATCCTACCCCCATGGGCTTCAACCAGGTGGCGTGCGATCGCTAAACCCAAACCAGTTCCTGAAGTGGCCCTTGAACGGTCCACTTTATAAAAACGCTCGAAGATGCGTGGAATGTCATCACCTGCAATGCCAATTCCGTTATCTTCAACCGTAAAGTAAATTTCATGCTCGTGCTCCAGCACCCTTACCTTTACCTCTCCACCCGATGGTGTGAATTTGATTGCGTTATGCAGCAGGTTAACCAGAACTTGCTGTATCCGGGTAGCGTCAGCCATAACCTGCGGTATGTCATCTGCACATTCGATAGAAAGGCTGAGCCCCTGGCGCTCTGCCTGCAGTCGCAATCGATCAACAGCCGGGGTGATGATTTCTTTAGGGTGGGTTGGAATAATAATAAGCGGTACCCGCCCTGATTCGATCCGTGAGAGTTCCAGGAGCTCATTGACCATCAGGCTGAGTGCGTCAACCTCCGTTTCGATTTGCTCCAAGAAACGCCGCGCAGCCAGCGGGTCGTCCAGTGCACCTGTCTGCAATGTTTCTGTGAGCGCTTTAAGCGCCGCTAAAGGTGTGCGTAACTCATGCGAGACGTTGCTAACGAAATCACGCCGTATGGTTTCGGTTTGACGCTGCCGGGTCAGGTCTTGGAATAGCAACAATGTTGCCCCAGGTAGCGCCGGGCTCAGTGATGTCGCAATCCCTTGTAGTGAGAGCCTTCGGCCGATTTCAAAATCGAGCCGTTGGGCTTTTCCCTCTACCTGGCACTGCTGCCACATCTCCACCGGCTGATGATGCCGGACAACTTCAATAAGTGGTTTCCCAATTACACTTTCTGGTGTGATGGAAAACATTCTCATTGCCGCGGGGTTGATTAATTGGACCGCTCCTTGGCTATCCACGATCAACACTCCATCCGTCATTTTTTCCATAACCGCGTTCAGCGTCGCTCGTTCTGACGTAAGATCATTAATTTGCTTGCTCAGCTGGACTGACATGCTGTGAAATGCGTGAGCCAGTTGGCTGATCTCATCGTTATCACCTTGAATTGTCTGCTCCGTTTGAGTAGAGGCCGCAATCTGCCAGGCGGTTCGTGTTAGTTCAACCACAGGTCGGGTGATTCGGCCGGCAATCACCATGGCCATCAATACCGCCACGATGGTAACCAGCACGGTGACCACTACCAGGATACGTTGTAGGCTGGCAATACTGGCCGATACTTGCTCGAGGGGCAGCGCCAGCCGAACGATCGCCAGCGCTTGGCTGCCCTGATCGATCCGCACAGCCGTGTAGAGCATATCCATGCTTATGGTCTGGCTGTAGCGGATACTGCTGCCTGTGCCTTCCGATAGGGCCGCGATTACCTCCGGGCGATCGCTATGATTGGGCATGGTTGAGCTGGCCTGCTGTGATTCACCTAACACTGTCCCTGTCGGAGAAATAACGGTCACTCGGGCGTTTAAAGTGTCCGCCCACTGCTTAGCCTGGCTGTCAAGATGGGCTTCCCCACCCCCTGCCTGAAGGTTTGGGGCCAAAACATCACCCACCATGCGCGCTTCTGTGGCAAGCTTCGCTTCCAGGTTATCAATGTAAGTCTGCCGGATGAATCTGGAGAGGTAAATACCCAACGCTAACATCGTGACTACGATTAATACCCCATAGGGTATGGCAATTCGCCAGCGTATTGATCGAAACATGCATTATTATCCTTCGAAGCGGTAGCCCGATCCGCGCACGGTCACCAACCGTGTAGGGTTAGCCGCGTCTACTTCGATCTTTTCTCTCAACCAATGCACATGCACATCCACCGTTCGCGTACCGCCACCATATTCCCAGCCCCACACACGCTCAAGCAAGAACTGCCTCGAAAGTGCCTGTCTGTAATGCTGGGCCATGAATAGGAGCAAATCGAATTCCTTAGGTTTCAGGTTGATGGGCGCATGTTCCATCAACACTTCGCGACGGCTAACATCGATGGTTAAGTTCCCAAAGGTTAGCCTATCCTGGGAAACCTCTTCCTGTTTACCCTCTGCTTCCTGGCGGATCAAGCGATCGCGGCGCAGGTGAGCTTTCACACGCGCCATCAACTCGCGCATGCTGAAAGGTTTGGTGATGTAATCATCAGCACCAATCTCCAGGCCAATCACCCTGTCAATTTCATCATCACGAGCGGTCAAGATCAGAATTGGGATGTTCATCTCCTGGCGTACAAGGCGACAGACTTCAATTCCATCCATTCCCGGTAGCATCAGGTCGAGCAGGATCAGGTCAGGGTGGATTTTTCGGGCTGCTTGCAGCCCCGCCAATCCATTCCCCTCTGCTTGGACGGTATAATCATCTCGAGTAAGGTTATATACCAACGTTTCGCGCAGTGCTGTATCATCTTCGATTACAAGGATAGTAGCCATCGCATCATCACTTTTAAAATCTAAGACGTAATTCTGATATCATTTTACCCCATGCTCCGATCATTCGGTTTCTCGCCTCTCACGTAGATATAATAAATCGCCTCCCCAAGCCTGGTATCTTGGTCATCCAACAGGTATGCGTAGCCCTGCCAGTGCGAGATAGCCCTATCTGCTTCGCGTCGCTCCTCCCACACCGGGCGCAGGATGGATGTAAGGTCTGCTACTTCTACGTGAATCAGACCCGCCTCAGCCATCCAGGCCCGAAACTCGTCTTGCGTTCCTTCACACAGGGTATCCAATCCGATAATTTCCAGATCTTCTCTGACTGACTGCGGTATAGGTTTGGTCACGATCACATCGGTCAGGATCATCCTGCCTCCTGGTATAAGCACGCGGTTCATTTCTACCTGGCTAATCTGGGTGGGTGAGCTTGTGGGGTAGACGATGAATTCGCTTACCACGGCATCGAAACTTGCCTCATCCATTGGGATGCGATCCATCTCGGCTGGCAGGAATTCCACCATCCCGTCCAGGCCCATCTCGTGCGCTGCCCGCCTGGAAAGCTCGAGTGCTTCTGGGTCCAGCTCAAGGCCGGTCACCTTGCCCACTTCCATCATCTCAGCCAGGCGGATGGCTACTTCCCCGCCTGCGCTGCACACCACGAGGATGCGTTTGCCGTCCACTGGTGCCAGGTCAGCCGATAGCTGTTCCAGGATTGGGCTTAAGCGATCGATTTCATTGCGGTTCCATTTCATTTCAGCCTCCACTGTTCCTGCTCACCTTGATACCCATACGCTCCATGTCACTCATAAATCGGGAAGGTTCAACACATAGGGCTTGCCACCATAAGCCCGGTCTTGCAGTCGTCCCATCCAGGTATTGCAGCAGGCAGGCGGCCACCGGGATGGCGGTGAACATATACCCATCGCCATGAGAAATATTGATGCGCACAATCGTGGATTGGCCATCTTTACGCCCGGAAGCATCCACTTGCAGCATGGTGGCAAATGGGGGCTTTGAAAATGCCTTCAAACCCCAATGCATCCATCTTGCCATCGGTTTTTCGGCTGCTTTAGGTGAGAGCTTCATCGCAACCATGGCCACCGGCATGATCACCCAATCGGTAAACCAATTAAAACTGCCAACGTAAAAACCCGTATCCCGCAATGCAGGGTATAAAGCCGGAAGCGCCCGCATTTCTTCCAGCAGCATAGGAGCACAAGCCTGCCTGCCAAATTCAGATCCAAAGTCCATTTTAATATAGTCCGATGTGCTCACCCAGCTCAGCCGTTTCCATCGCCCAGCTGTATAAATTGACATTTCAAAGTCATTCATCAAGTCCAACAATTCAATAATCGTTGAATCAGCTACTTCCAGATTCCTCCAGTCTTGTTTGATCACACTGCCTACCCGCGCGAGTTCGATCTCGTCGAAGAACTGCGCCGCATAGCGAACCATGAACGCTGGCAATCCGGGATGAAATCCACCATCGGTGATAAAGCAACAACCTGCTTGTTGGATCAATGTTTCAATTTCTTTGAGGAATCTTATTTTTCGGGACGAATATTGGATATCCAGGTAGCCAATCCTGGCGTCCAGTGCAGCTTGGGCTGCCAGGGGAATATACTCCGTGGTGGATGATGCCAACACGACAAAATCGACCCCTTCGAATGCAGAGTGTAAACTCTTCACGTCCGCAGCCTCGACTTGAATACCCTTCACACGATTGCCTTCAAATTCGCGATTGAATTCACTGGCCAGATTCTGTGCTTTTTCGAGATTACGCCCACCAAGCGCCAGGTTTACTTCAGAATTTTGTAGAAGCAGACGTGATAATGGTCTACCAGTATTGCCAGAGCCTCCCATAATTAAAATGGTTGGTTGCTTCACCTCTCCTCCAGTATGTAAATGATTTTCGTGTTCAAAAGATTACTGGTATCAAGCGCCATGAGGTCTTGCAATAAGCCTCCCATTCCACCCAGAACTCCTTTCGCATCCGCGTTTCTTCGCCTCGGATGCGGAAAAGCAAGGTCGCCAAGAAGAATATTACTGCTCTGCCCGCTTTCCTGATCCTCATCCAGTCTTATTCGCCTCCGATTGGTGTACTGAAGAAACCATACCGCTTCAGTACTTTGATGGCCTGGATGGTTGCGCCGACGGCAAAATTCTCCCCATCTTCTGCCGCCCAGCTGCCGTCTTCTTTCTGGCGTTGCAATAGCTGCGCGAGGCACACACTTACAAAAGGGTGTTCACCGGTCAGGCCTCCCCGACTCAGGCAGTCCACAGCCCAGGCAATCTGGCTGTCGTCAAGCTCGGATGTAGGGGTATTTGCCAGCACTTTCAAGCCCATGTCGGCAATATTTCGATAGCGTGTGCCTGACATCAAGAAAACGCTGGTGGCGATCCAGGTGGTATGCAGGTATCCATAGAACTTCCCCGTTTCATCTTGATTTCTGATCAGGAAGTGGATCGCCTTGCGGAAATTGGGCAGCCCTGTATATCCCCCCAGAACCAGCCAGTAGGTAGCATAAGCCGATAAGTAAAGGATCGTCTTTGGGTCATTCAGCTGGTTCCATGCCGGAAGCTCATATTGCGCGATGTATGGGTTTTCATTCCAGCTTCCATCTGCTTGCTGGCTGGTTACCAGGAAGGAATACGCATGTTTACCTGCCTGCGAGGCCAGCAAATCCAGTTCTTCCAGCCACCACAGCGCGACTGTGGTTTCGTTGATCGTGCTCAAATTCCCCTTGCGCATGCCAAAAGGATATCCACCATCAATATTTTGTAGCTCATTGAAATTGCGGATGACCTGGTAGTCGGGCTGCTTCCCATTTAGGATGCAATTCAGTCTGGCCTTTTCCAGCTCGGTACCTCGCTGTTGGATGTAAGCGATGGATTTTTGGACATCCATGATTCCCCGACCCCTATCTGCCTGCTCGGTCAGCATCAACAAATGGTTAATAAATCACATATGAGAACCTTCGGTTTAGATAATTTTACACCCCCGCTGCGCCTCATATGCAAATAGCCCTTTCAAGGAGGAATATTGTGCCATTAATACTCTTTAAGCTCGCATACGGGATAATGGAGTAAAATTCTTTCTGAATTCTGACTTTTGGGGTTTGATGGCGAGCTTCGCTTGCTGCAGACCCAAAGTTTATTGCTCGTTGAGCTGGTGATAGCCGCTTGAATTACCGGCCATCACTTACCAATTGGAAACATTATGTCTTTTACACCTACACGCGACCGGGTTGATCCCGAAAAAACACCCACCCCACCTCTCCGCCGACCCGACTGGATCAAGGTTCGCGCTCCTACGGGTGAGACCTATGAATGGCTGCAGGGCTTGATGAGAAAAAAAGCCTTGCACACCGTCTGTGAAGAAGCCATGTGCCCCAATCTTGGCGAATGCTGGGGTTCTGGCACGGCTACCTTCCTTATGCTAGGTGATGTCTGCACCCGTACCTGCGGGTTTTGCGATATTAAGCACGGCCAGCCCAGTCCACTGGATTGGCTTGAGCCTGAGCGCGTGGCCCAGGCTGTGAAAGCCATGCAGCTTAAGCATGCCGTGATCACCAGCGTCAACCGCGATGACCGCAAGGATGGCGGTGCGCCAATTTTCGCCATGGTAATTCGCCGTATCCGCCAAATTTACCCGGGTTGCTCCATTGAAGTCTTGATCCCTGATTTCAAGGGCTCGCTTGAAGCCTTACAAATCGTCATGGCTGCCCGTCCTGAGATCCTCAACCACAACGTGGAGACTGTCCCCCGATTATTTAAAGCGGTCCAACCTCAAGATCACTTCGAATGGGCTGCTGCCACCCTCACCAACGCTAAAAGACTCGACCCCGAAGTCCTGACCAAGTCTGGCATCATGGTGGGTTTGGGCGAAACGATGGATGAGATCAAGGAGGTCATGCGCCACCAGCGTCGCTGGGGAGTTGATATCCTGACTGTCGGCCAGTACCTGCAGCCTAGCAAGAAGCATCTGCCCATCGAGCGCTACTATACCCTGGAGGAATTCAACGAGATTAAGCAATTTGGTTTGAGCATCGGCTTTCAATGGGTGGAAAGTGGCCCACTGGTCAGATCTTCCTACCATGCCGCTGAGCAGGTACGTACGCTTAGCATTGTCCACCGAAAATTATACGGATAGCCTGCTGTTCAAACAACGAGCAGGACCAAACCACCCATAACGATACCCAGGATCATCCCTGCCACCACATCCGATAGGTAATGCACCCCCATGGCAACCCGCGCCAGTCCAACGAGCGGAGCCCAGATGATTAATACCAATCCCAGCCAGAGTGGTCCCAACCCGAGCATGACCACAGCCAGCATCATCGACCGCACCGCATGTCCAGATGGGAACGAGTGCGGGTCGGTGCTGCGGTAAAATTTCCCCCATTCACCTTGCGGGCGGCTGCGCCTTACAGTGAATTTTATGATAAAAACCACCCCGGCAGTGATCAGGATTGATATGATCAGCACCAGGGCCAGGTGTTTCCAGTACTCACTCCCCCATAGCCATACGGCAGCTAACCCGGCTAGCCAGAACCATGAATCACCCGAATGTGCCAGGATGACTGCCAGCGTGCGTAGCGGACCGGGCTTTTCTGCAATACGCAAGCGCTCGGACAGGCGGGAGTCCAGTTCCATCAATATTTCTCTCGCTTCAACAGGTCTGCCTTCATCAGTTCAAGCTGGACTGGTTTATCCACGTCCATGCCCACCTCAGCATATGGGCAAATAACCACCGCACCCGTCATATGTAGCCGAGCAGTTGCCTTCTCCAGCGCTTGCTCGAGTGTGATAATCCCCAGCAGTGCCAGCAACAGGGTATCAATGCCGATGATGGCGGCTTGCTTGATCGGGTTCTTACGTGCCGCCACCAGCCTCTCCCATATTTCCGGATTGGCCGAGACCACCGAAGTATGGAGCACATTCATGTCTCCGGTGCATATCTGCATGCCCTTAAAGCGGGTGAAAGTGCGCTTTGAACCGGGATAGCGGGCTTCCATGACCTCCCGTCTGACCACGTTGTAGCACAGGTCTACATCCTTAGGCAAACCCGTGTCAATCTCCCAATCAACCATCTCGCTGGTGATGGCAGGGATATCTGATGAAGCCAGTAGCACGTGTGTGGCAGTCGAATTGATCTCCAAGACTTTTTTAATCCCGGCGATGATATTCTCGATCATGCTGGCCTGGTTGGGGATGTATGTTAAAGGTTTACGGCAGCTCACCCCGCTGTCTTCGGTTAATCCGATCACCACCACATTTTCTACCTGTCTTGCCTCACCCAGGGCATCTAGCACCCATTGGACCATTGGTTTTCCATTAATATCCAACAAAGCTTTGGGTTTCCCTTGTGTATAAGGATATAACAGCTCATCAGGTTGCGGGATACCGCCCGCAGTCACTATCGCGTCCATCCATTACCTCCAGCTGATCTGCATCCAGCTAACTTAGAATCAATTTAATTCCTGAAGCTGAGGCTGAAATCCCAGTTGTCCAAGCATCTCTCGTAGCTCATCGCCTGTCAGCTTGCGTCCTTTTCCAGCCACGGCGATCATCGCTGCTTCCATCATATTTGTGCCGAACGATCGCCCATCCAACACAGGGGTGGATGTGACCAGGTATTTTATGCCCACTTGCCGGAACAGCGCCACATCCTCGGGCGTGGTCGTATTGGTCGCGATCACTTTGCCCTCCAGCCGATCGGGCATGTGGCCTTTCACATAGTGGCAATCCCCAGCGATCACCGTCGCCCATTGGTAATATTTCTCAAATTTCGGGGTGCGTACTTCCTGTTTCTCTCCCGTCGGGTAGACCAACTCAAATGGCAGCCTGCCGAAGATCGGTAGCATCAGGGCTGCTAACGTTTTAAGCTGGCTGAGCTTATGCAGGGGGATTGGTACCCCCAGGGCAAACATCAGGTCACCGAAAACGCAATCATACCCCGCAGCAACAAAGGATGTAGCTACATCCCACCGGTCCACACCGACCGTGACCATGGCCTTTTTTTCCTTGATGTAGCTTCCCAGGTTATCCTCCAGAAATTGCCCGATTTGGCTTTCCAGGCACGTGCGCAAGCCCCCACCGTCTACAAAGGGGGTCTGTTTTATGAAACGGACCATCGGTTGAATAGAATACAGGGGGTAATAGCGCCTTCCAACCGTCAAACCCAGGTCGGTGCCACCCACACCGAAGGCATCCACTTTTCCATCCAGCTCACGGTATATTTGGGCAGCTTTTTCCATCGATCCATCGGTTCCAATGCGTTCAATGCTCACCTTTTCACCCAGCAGGTCAATTTCCACTGCTTTGTCACGCTTCGAAGAACCGATACTGATGCTGACTGCACGTTTCATGATCTTTTTCCTGTCAATTTACCCTATCTTTGTAAGAGTATACTCGGGGCTCATCATTATTCTTAACCCCAATACACTAATTCGATGCTTGACCCATCCTGTAAGCAGATAATTAATACCTGAATCGCGCTTCTCATCAAAAATTAAACAGCATTCGATACAGCATTCAGGTTGAAAAGGTTATAATTCTATCATCGGTGACCAGGTTGTAAATGTCGTACACCTATAATACCATTCAATCTGGAGGAAAATTCTGTGGCACTTCCCAAGCATGCGTACTTTAAAGGCAAAATTGTACCTTATTCTGATGCAAAAGTCGGTGTCTTAACCCATGCGTTGAATTATGGAACGGCTGCTTTTGGAGGCTTGCGTGCCTACTGGAATGACCAGGAGAAGCAGCTATACATCTTCCGTCCGAAAGATCACTACAAGCGTTTCCTCAACTCAGCCAAGCTTCTCTGTATGCAGCTTGACCATACTCCAGAAAGTCTCACCCAGGCGACTGTTGATTTACTGCGCGTAGATGGCTATCAACAGGACATCTATATCCGCCCGCTGGCATATAAGTCCGATGAAGCGATTGGGGTAAAGCTGCACGGTCTGCATGAGGAGCTTTCAATCTGTGCCATTCCATTCGATAAGTACCTCGACGATGATACCAATGCCCATGTCACGATCTCATCCTGGCGGCGTGTGGATGACAACATCATCCCAGCGCGGGGTAAGATTTCTGGTGCCTACGCCAACTCGGCTTTCATAAAAACTGATGCGGTCAGGGCAGGCTTTGACGAAGCCCTGGTGCTCACCCAGGAAGGGCATATCTCGGAAGGCAGTGCAATGAACTTCTTCATGATCCGCGATGGTGTGCTGGTCACCCCTCCGGTGACTGAAAACATTCTAGAAGGTATCAGCCGCCGCAGCGTGATCGAGCTGGCTCGCGAGGAGCTGAATATGAACGTAGTCGAACGCCCGGTGGATCGCACCGAGGTCTACCTGTGCGATGAGCTTTTCATGACCGGTACAGCTGCCCAGGTGACTGCTGTGACCAGGGTAGACTACCGCCCGGTGGGTGACGGAAATATGGGCCCGATCACGGCCAGGTTATATAACCTCTATCAGGACATCTTACGTGGCCGCGTGCAGAAATACCATCACTGGCTCACACCCGTATACGATAAATGATCTGAACGATCGAGCAATATTGTTAAGGCGCAAGGCTTCCGTCCTGCTCATTAGTTTTTGACAGATTACTTCTTACATTACTCCGGTTTTTAACTGTAGAGGCGAAGGAGAGAGTTTTTTCAACAATCATTCTGGAACAACTCCTTCGCCTACCATCGTTTCCACACACCATACGCTAAAATCCATCCCGCTTGGTCAACCCGTAGGGGCGAAGGGGAGGATTTTTTCAACAGCCATCCAGAAACTACCCATTCGCCTTTTTTTCACTCTTAGCACGATAAGCTGCTTTCATCCAGCCTGATCTATATGTAGTGGCGAAGGAGAGAGTTTTTTCAACAACCGTTCTGGAACGACTCCTTCGCCCATTCTCGCGCCTCTGCGATATACATATCAATCCCTCAATCTCCACAAGCAGACAACTATTTTTCTCCTCCCCTAAATTTCGTTCTGTGAAATTTGGGGGAGGCGGGGTCACCTGCACGTTCTTTGTGCGGAGGGGGTGTTATTTGATCACTTGCCAGCACGTACTTATCACCCACGAAATCGTGGTCATGATTTTTGCCGAATGCTTCCGTTATCCAGTGGTGCTGTCCTGATTACTATTGATCATCCTGGATCTTTCACCCCAGCTCAATGATCTCTCCCACCGGGTCTTTCCCCGGCTCGAGATGCAGTAATCCATATGTTGGTGTTGATCCCCTTGGCCATGGGTAGCAGGTGGAGCCAGGATTGAACAATAATTTCCCCTCCAGGTGCAGGCTGCAGGGCACATGCAAATGCCCGAAGACAATCACATCCATCTCAGCGAAAGCCCTTAACACGCGCTTCAAGTAGCGTCCCACCAACCTGCCGTGGATAGAGCGGTGAATTTTATCCACCGTGTAGCGGGTGAAGCTCCCATGCCCGTGGGCCAAACCGATCTTGATTCCCTCATACTCAAGCTGCATATGTAAGGGTAATTTCATCAGGTAAAAAATATCCCGGTTACCGCGCACGGCATGCACAGGTGCGATCTGGCTTAGCTCATCCAATACTCTCGGTACTGAGACGTCACCTGCATGCAAGATTGCCGTCACACCCACACGCTTGAAGGTTTGAAGGATTCGCCCATCGAGCTCAGCCACCCGGTCAGGGATGTGTGTGTCAGCCAGCACTCCAAGCGTGGTCATGAAATCGGCCAGACGTCCGACGGCTGGCGCGGGAACAGGCTGTCCAGCAATACCTGTATCTCGTTCCCGTCAGTCCAGCAGTCAACAAAGCTGGTCTTCAGCATCTCCAGGCTGCGATACCCGAACAGCAACTGCAGGAAGGTGTGCGGTGGGAAACCTGCCTCACCTGAATGTCCATAAGGTGTGGGCTTCCACGGCGCGATGGTTGAGAGCTTCCCTTGCTCAAAAACCAGTCTCACGCCATCCTGGTAAAAGGTCAGCCTGACTTCCCCCGAAAAACCCGTTGCGGGCGAACCTGCCAGGCGCTCTTCCAGGACCGGTGATATTTGTCGCAGAAACGCCACGGTGTCGGGTAGCCGCAGGTACCATGCATACGGTTTCCGGATACGTGGCAATCGGTCGGAGATGGTGTGATAAACCGGATGATCTTCCCCCAGCCAAAAACCAAACCCACCGAATGGTTTTTTCTCCCCATGGTCCGGCTGAAGCTGCTGATAAATTGCCTCCAGGTAGCGTATCACGGCATGGGTTACCTCCATCCATGAAGTACCCGGCTTGACCTCATACCACTGCACTGCCATCATCTCCCCCCACGTAAACGCTGGATGAGTGATAAAACCGCATGGAGTACCATTCGCAGATTCAATGATGCGTACTTCCACGCGGTTCACATTTTTCTCGCTCTTGCCGCTCAGCTCATAGCGCCACAACGCTTCATCCCATTCACTGGCTACCAGCGAGCGCTTGCAACCCAGCTTATAGAGCTGGGTCAGGAAGGGAACGTCATCTTCGACCGCCGGTCTGAATCGATAAGCTTCGGCTTCACCATCCTTCAACCTGGGGATGAGCACCGGGTAGCCCACACGCCCGCCATGCAGGTTCATCGCCATCTCATAACCGAATATCCGGTAATAATAGGGGATGCCGGTGATTGCCTGCAGCAGGTCACCGTTCCCATCACTCCATTGGTGTACTACCTCAAACTGCTTCCGTACCAGGCCGCGGTTGCGATACTCAGGCAGGGTTCCCACCAGCTCGGGCCGGCCCACCTTGATGGGTATTCCCGCATAAGTCCAAGTCTGCGGGATCAGGTTCATGGCGGAGACGATTTTTCCGCTCCGAGTCTCCTCAATGATGGTGAAATCGCTGGCTTTGAATGTAGGGTGTGGTCTGGCCATCAGGTCATACGTCCATGCCCAGACCTTCTCGTCCGGGTTGTCGGGTCCTGCATCCGAATGCACCTTGGCATTGAAATCTGCCAGGGCTTCGGCGTCCTTGGCTGTCGAACGCCGCAGGATTAGCCCCTCCCCTAAATGAATTGGTAGTTCCGTAGTGTTTTGTGGCAGTATGCTCATGGTGATCTCCCGGTCGATGTGCTGAACCAGACAAGTCTATCACCAACCTGCCCCCTATGGCAAACGGCTCATCATCGTTTCAGTTTTTCCAGGTACTTATTCCGGAATTTAGCCACCTTTGGGGCGACGACTGCCATGCAGTAGCCCTGGTATGGATTGCGTTTGAAGTATTCCTGGTGGTATTCTTCTGCCGGGTAGAAGCTGCTGAACGGCTCTAGCTCTGTCACGATGGGCTTGGAAAATAGCTTTTGGGTTTCCAGTTCCTGAATGACCTGCTCAGCGATGGTTTTCTGTTCGATATCATGGTAAAAAATGGCTGAGCGGTATTGTGTCCCCACGTCCGCACCCTGTCGGTTTTGGCTGGTTGGGTCATGGATGCTGAAGAACACTTCCAGCACCTCGCGGTAGCTGATTACCGTCGGGTCAAACGTTACCTGCACCGTCTCGGCATGTCCGGTCGCCTCTGTACACACTGCTTCATAGGAAGGGTTGGCTATCTTCCCGCCCGAATATCCCGAAACCACATCCACCACACCCTTCAGTTCGTCGTAAACCGCTTCAAGGCACCAGAAACACCCACCTGCCAGAGTGGCTACTTCTAATGTTTTATCTTTTCCGTTATCTGACATATCTCACCTCTTATATACAGACATATTATATCGGATATATCCTGATATCCGCTTCGCAATTTCTGTAGGGACGCAATCATTGCCTCACTGTTAATCAATATCGCACCAATAATTGACTCCATCCGTCCTGACTTCGCCCGTACGGGCGAAGTGGAGGGCTTTCAAGAACGATCATCTCTCTTCTTCCCCATCACACTTCAAGGGATTGTAATGATGCAAGGCTTGCGCCTGGATTTATTTAAATCGAAGGGGTTGCTCCACTGACTTTTGAGCAACCCCTGTATCTGTTTCTATTGGCTTACCATTCGAAAAAACGAACCCGTCATCCCCTCAATCCATACACATGTGTACTTCCATCGTGGCATGCACAACCCCAGTATCTTTGGGAATCAAGGCTTTATAGGTATCGGGGCTCTCCGGATATTTCGTTACCACACCGATTGCCGACGAGTATATCCCCGGGCCTATCGACCAGATATGCAGGTCGCTTACCCGGGTATCCTTGTAGCTCTCCAGGCTGGTGACGATCTTTCGTTGGACTTCGATGGGAATCTGGTAATCCAGCAAGACCTTGAATGTTACTCGGATCAATCCGATCGACCAGCGGACCACCAGGATAGCCCCGACCACGCCCATCAGCGGATCCATCCAGGTTAACTTCAGATACTTGGCTCCCAGTAGCGCCACGATTGCCAGGACGGATGTCATTGCATCCGTAAGCACGTGCAGGTAGGCAGCCTTGAGGTTGTGGTCCGCTCCATGGTAATGGGCATGATGCCCATGTTCTTCTTCATGCGGGTGCCCATGTTCCTCTTCATGCTGGTGTTCATGTTCTTCTTCATGCCCATGCGTGTGACCGTGCTCACCCAGGATGACCATGCTGATGCCGTTAACCACCAGGCCAATCACCGCCACCAGAATAGCCTGGTTATATTCAATCTTTACCGGGTTAATAAACCTGAGTATGCTCTCGTATCCCATGTATAGGGCAATGACGATCAGGAACAGTGCGCTCGAGTAGCCAGCCAGGGCGTTCACTTTTCCCGTCCCAAAGCTAAACAACTGGCTTCTTGCTCGCCTGCGGGCGTAGATATATGCCCCAAAGGTGATCCCTAAACCAACCATGTGCGAGCCCATGTGGATCCCATCCGCAAATAACGCCATCGATCCAAATAATAAGCCGGCCGCAATTTCCACGACCATCATCAATGCAGTGATGATGATCACGACTAACGAACGCTTCTCTCCAGAACGGACCTTGTCCTGGTCAAAGACGTGAGTGTGCTGCCATTGAGCAACCGATTCAGTATGCATCCTAGTATCCTGATCCAAGGTATAAAACAAAAAATTTCATTAAGCTTGACTTTGAATTGTAACTCATGGCAAGACTATCTGGGAAGGGCGGCCATCTTGGTTCACCGGCACTTATGGATCCAACTGCCGATTGGATTTTACAGCACCGTGCCATCCGCATATAATTAGCTCATCCATCCTGAGACAACTTTGAACGGAGGAATCTAATGACCGATCGAAAAAAAGTAACCCTGCCTTATTTATTCGACAAGGTGGCCAACCACGAGCCGATCACCTGGCTTACCTGCTATGATTACCCGACTGCCTACTTAATGGAACAGGCGGGCCTGGACATGCTCCTGGTTGGCGACAGCCTCGCCATGACCATGCTGGGCTATGAGACTACCTTACCCGCTACCATGGATGACATGATTCGGCACTCAGCCGCCGTGCGACGCGGTGCCCCCAGTGTGTTCATCGTCGGCGATATGCCATACATGAGCTACCAGCCCAGTGTTGAAACCGCCATCCGTAATGCCGGCCGGTTTATGGCCGAAGCAGGCTGTGATTCCATCAAGCTAGAGGGCGGTTTCGAGATGGCCGATCGTATTCGCGGCATTGTCAATTCGGGCATTCCAGCCATTGGCCACCTCGGTCTCACCCCTCAGAGCGCCTCTGCCTTGGGTGGTCATAAAGTGCAGGGAAAGGCCGCCAAGTCAGCCAAGAAGATCATCGATTCCGCCAAAGCACTCGAGCAAGCTGGTGCCTTTGCCATCCTGCTTGAGATGGTCCCCGACCGGATATGCAAGATCATCACTGAGCGGGCGGAGAACTGCATCATCCTCAGCTTAGGCTCCGGTCCCGATGCGCACGGGCAGCTGTTAATCTACCACGATATGTTCGGCCTCTACCCACGTTTCAAACCGCGCATGGCCAAGGTTTTTGGTAACGCTGGCGAGGTGATCTTGAACGGCCTCAAGCAGTACGTATCAGAAGTTTCCGACAAGACCTTCCCCCAACCCGAAAACTGGTTCAATATGAAGGATGAGGAGTACGACGAGCTGATGGGCATGTTATGAGCGAAGCCTATGGCGCAGCCAATGGCAATGCCAGCGGTATGGTAGTTAACCCTGCTTCTGGCGGTACCAATGGAAGTGCGGGTAGATTCGCCTCCCGCACCACCCACTTGAAGCCTGAAGGCGCTTACCAGGTGCTGGCGCGTGCCCAGGAGCTTGAAGCCCAGGGGAAGAGAATCATCCACCTGGAGATCGGCCAGCCGGATTTTGAGACCTTTGATCACATCCGGCTGGCAGGCAAGCTCGCCATCGACGCAGGACAGACCCGCTATACCCCTCCTGCCGGGATGAAAGCTCTCCGTGAGGTGATCGCCGAAGATGCTGGTCGGCGGCATAATCTCCATATCCACCCAGACCAGGTAGTCGTCAGCCCGGGTGCCAAGCCCAATCTCTTCTTCCCCACCCTTGCTCTCATTGAGCCGGGTGATGAGGTGCTCTATCCCAACCCCGGCTTCCCGACGTACGAAGCCATGATCAAAGTTGCCGGTGGCGTGCCCATCCCCGTGCCCTTGCTGGAGGGGAATAACTTCTCATTCGACCTGGCAGCTTTCCATAAACTATTAAGCCCACGCACCAGGCTGGTCATCCTGAACTCACCCGCCAACCCCACAGGCGGGGTGATGCCGCTTTCCGACCTTCAGGAGATCGCCCGGGCAGCCGAGCAGCACGACTTCTGGGTGATATCTGATGAGATTTACATGCGCCTGGTGTATGATGGCTTGGACGCTCCGTCCATCGCCAGCCTGCCCGGTATGCAGTCGCGTACCATAATTGTCGATGGCTTTTCAAAGACATACGCCATGACTGGCTGGCGCCTGGGCTACGGCATCATGCCAAAGGAGCTCGCCCAGGCAGTTCAGCTATTGCTCACCCATTCAGTGGGCTGCACCGCTCAGTTTACTCAACTGGCAGGTATTGCCGCACTCTCCGGCCCTCAGGATGAAGTGAACGCCATGCTCAGCCAATATCAGCTGCGGCGCGATCTCCTCGTGGATGGCTTGAACCGTATCCCCGGCATCATCTGCCGGCGCCCGCAGGGTGCTTTTTATGTCTTTCCAAACATTAAAGCTTTGGGCAAGTCCTCATCTGAGCTGGCCAACCACCTGCTTGAGCATGCCGGTGTAGCCGCCCTGGCCGGCTCGGATTTTGGTAGCTACGGAGAAGGCTACCTCCGCTTGACCTATTCCTGCTCCATCGAGACGATCCACGAGGCAGTCGAGCTTATTGCCAGGGCAGTAAGCAGCTTGGTGTAGGTCTGGTAAATCAATTAGATAGGGACCTCATTAGTCAATTAACTCTTCACTACGATCACTCATCCCCCCTCGCCGGGGTACTTCCAGAACCCTGCCTTCACAGGTCGCACCTTCCCCCTGGATGGCTACACCACCGACGTTCCCCTCTGGACGGACGACTACAGCAACTTATTCCGCATATTGAGATAAATCAGGTCAGTACGTCTTGCCTATCCAGGTAAGAATCCGGTATCCCCATCTTCCATCAACTATTCAACGCGGATTTAATCCCGCTTTGACATTTCCTTTCTACGCAGTCAGGTGGGTTATATTAATCAATATATATTTATCATCAATTTATTAGAGATATCGGTGGTGTTGTTAGGTGAGATTGAGTCATATTTGAATTCCAAGTCCAATAATAATATGGTATAATTAAGGTCTGTTTTATCGTAATACCATGGGGTAATTAGGTTTTTACATTTATACATCAACATAAAACTTCTCATGCTCGAAGGAGCAGGCTATGTCCAATAAATCACCCGATCGGCGCACCCTTGTGGCATTTTTATTAGCTGTATTTTTCGCCGGCATTAACGGGATTGCAGTTCGGTTTAGTAATGCTGAGCTACCCCCGTTTTTTGGAGCTGGTGCTCGATTTTTTCTGGCTTCAGTTATTCTTTTTGGTATTGTCCTGGCCAGGCGTTTGCCGCTGCCCCGCGGGCGCAGCTTATTCGGGGTGATTATTTACGGGATATTAGGTACAGGTTTCAACTATGCATTCCTCTACTGGGCATTGGAATACCTCCCAGCAGGATTGTCAGTCACCATCCTGGCTCTCACCCCTCTCCTAACCTTTCTGTTTGCCTGGGCACATCGCCAGGAGGCTTTCCGTTGGAAAGTGCCTATCGGCTCGCTGCTCGCCCTGGCTGGAATTTTGATCATAACCTTCAATCAGCTGAGCACACATACAGCCTTGCTCCCTATCCTGGCAGTGATCCTTGCCGCGGCCTGTTTCGCTGAATCAACCGTCATCATCAAGAATTATCCCCAGGCCCATCCCGTCACAACCAGCGCCGTATCGCTCCTGGTAGGTTCGATCTTGCTGCTTATCTTTTCAGCTATCTGGGGAGAAAAGCTTGTTTTACCCACCCTACTAGCCACCTGGGCGTCTTTTGTGTATCTCATAATTTTTGGTTCGGTGATCACATTCATCCTCATCCTCTATGTCATCCAACACTGGACGGCTTCGGCTAGCTCATACTTATTCGTGCTCATGCCGATCGTCACCATCACCGTGGGTACCTGGCTAGCTCACGAGAGCATAACACTTTCGTTATTGCTCGGTGGGTTGCTCGTCCTTTTTGGTGCATACATTGGAGGAATTGCTAAACCTGAACAGCTACACCTTTTTTATGCTAGATTACGCACAAAGTTCAAACCGCAAGTGCCAGAATGCTGCCCTGAAACATAAGCTGAGCTCAGCTGTTGTTTAACAGCTGACAGCCAATCGTAGTCAAGGTTTTTGGCGCATCGAATCATCGTCCTCAAGCAGGGATTGATGGCACGGTAAAAGCTTATGCGCTGATCCAGTCGCGGTCAATCGGTCAGGCATCACCCTTCCATGCGATCTAGAGTTCTATGCATCCTTCACACCCCATTCTGATCTAAAACAGGCTACAACAATTCTCATCCCCAGGGCAGATCCAAGCAAATCCTATATCCTCGATCATGATCAAGCCCGTGATGAGCTTCCAACGGGATTGTGGTTGTGTAATCTATGATAAAATTATGCCGCTAAAACGCGGGCGTGGCCAAGTGGTAAGGCATCAGCCTTCCAAGCTGATATTCGCGGGTCCGAATCCCGTCGCCCGCTCTAAACAGAAACCGCAGCAACACTAGCCACAGATACACCGAAAGCTAATACTCTTGGAACAAGAGAGATACAAGCCCTTAGTGCTCCTGATGTGCACCAGAAGTATTTGCCTTTGCTACACTCAAAAGCAATGGGGTTTATTTTAAGCGGGATAACAAGTAGCAAGTTGGATTAGCAACCGGAGTAGAAAGCACAAGCCCTCTAGGGCCGAACGTCTACGAGCGCCCTAAGGGCTCGGGTGAGGCAGTTTAGGGTGGTCTCCTTGCTCAGGTGGGTATCGGATAAAGAATCACGATACGCAGCCCAACCTGTTGCTCACATTTTTCTAGCAATATACTCAATCTCTGCTCGTCTTCGCAGCTTACCTTCCCAAAGCTTATCCTGAATACGCTTCTCCTTCCGGACGATCACGTATGGCTCAAAATAGATATCCGCCTCATCATCCTCAAAATGCGCAAATGCTTCGCTTTTCAATAATTCAAGTGCCGGTGATGTCTTGCAAAAAGGCTCCCAGGTTTCAGCGTCATCCACCGAGATAAAATTCACGTAGCACAATCCATTTCTCTTTAGCACTCTCGTGATCTCGCTCATCGCGATGGCGATATCTGGTTTGGTCATGAAATCGATGGCATTGAAGGAGTAGATGAAACTGAACTCGGCACTTGGGAATGGGATGCTGCGCATATCCCCACGGATGATACCCAGTGGCATGTTGTTCTCTGCACTAAATCTTTGCGCGTCTTCTATGGGCTTCTCTGCGATTTCGATGCCGAAAGTCTGATAGCCGTATTGATAGAAGAGGGAGAGTGGCGGTTCCGATCCACCTGCTCCACAATCGAGTACGGTTTTACTCAGCGAACTCGCATTACATTGTCTCAAGAACTCATATAGGGGAGTTGCCCAGATTACATCCTTCATCAGGACTCTCTTTCGCTTGCATCTTGATACCCCAAACAGGTTAGATGGGGGCCGCAACCTGTTGCTGGCATATCATTTCCAGTTAATCGTCTTTATTGACATGCTGTTAGATTTATTGGTGCTTGACCTTCTTTGATTGCGCTACCCAGCGACCCGCCGATTAACATCCATACCACCACCCCTGTCAGGGTATATACAATCCAATCGATTGGTATGCGGTAGCGCGGCTCATAGGCGAGAATATAATAGATCAACGGGTAGGTAGCTAATGGAATCAATAAAGCTGCTCGCTGTGGGATTCTTATCCTTGGAAGTGCCAGGCATGCCCCAATGAGTGCCAAAACCGTCAGCTTAAAGACATCCAGGAAATATTTCATCCAGTAAGGTGGTCCGATCCATAGGTTGATAAACCGTTGGCCTGTAAGCCAGAGGAATCTCGCTGGATGGGCCTTGATCCATGTCAGCGCTTCATCCCTCGCCTGGTGCATATATTCCATTTCGCCTAATTCAAGTAGTCTTTGGGCTTCCTGAAAGCTCGCCCGCGGGTGTAGATAGGGAAAACGGATGGCATCCATCTCCGCAAACGTAGGTAGCGCCTTATCGTTATTCCCCATGCGCAGTTCAAGCCCCAGGTTGCTGCGGATAAAAAACACTTCGTGGAAAACCTGATAGTTCCTTATCCCCCAGGGCAAGCACGCCATGACTACCCCGATCGTTAATACACCAACCCTCACCCATTTACCTGGGTTCTTGAGCCACACCAGTTCGAACACCATAAATCCCAGGATCACCGGCAGCAATGCTGGCTGTAGATGTAAGGCGAGTCCAATGCCTAGCCCAAGTAGAAGAGAACGAAGCCAATGCTCATTTTGTCCCTTCCATCTTCGTAAGAAAGCCACCATCAGCAACCCCAGGATGATCCCGGTTAAATATTCCCCATGTCCGGGCAATTTCGCCGCGATCGTTTTTTCCAACCCACCAAACGCGCCGATCAGCCCGCCGATCATGCCTGCGACACCTCCTGTGCCAAGCCGCTCAGAGAACCAGGGGAGCAACCCATATAAGACAGAGGCAGTGAACAGAATGAATAAAGCGCTCACAGAGCCTGCCTGGGAGGTCAGCCCGAAGATTCGATAGATCAGGCTCTCGATCAAGGGGACGAGAGGTGGTAGATGCGCTGTGGGACCCGTAGGGATGGCATAAGGATTGGCAAATTCCCCGGTCCGCAGCAGTGAGATGGCAATCGCTCCTCTCTCACTCTCGCTGGTGGGCGCCAGATAATCGGGGTATTCTCGGGTTAGGTCGTTTAGCTGGTGGATGCGTATTGTTAAGGAAAGCAGAAAGATCAATGGAAAATATCGCCATGGATTGCCAGTGATCCACTCCAACAAGCCTCGCATCAAGCGGAGCGGCCAGAAATTCTTATATTTCTCCACTCTGATCATCCCTTATGATAGACGAATAAAATAATCAGGCAGCTACATCATTATACAATGGGACCGCACTCCACAGTTTTTCCAGTCAAAACCTGGATCCGAGAGTGCGTCAATCGATATGTAATTCAATCACCAAGATGTTTTATTATAAAATGGGATAATTCATGAAATCTTTACCCACCCTGTGTTCATGTTAGAATATAGACCTCTTTTATAACTTGTCCCAGGTCACGGTTAGGTGATCTCAGGCGTCCAGGCGGATGCCTACACCTACCAACCCCATTACCAGTTGTGTTAATTCCCCCTGGGGCAGGCTGCACCTTAACATGGGCCCATAGCTCAGCGGCAGAGCGGACGGCTCATAACCGTTTGGCCGTAGGTTCGATCCCTACTGGGCCCACCAAACTCAAAAAAACAGCTCCCTGGTTGGAGCTGTTTTTTGTTGCCGATAATCGATAAGTTTTCACGTCTTTCGATCCTGCTGGTTGAGATGGCCTATGGACAGTCTTCTCATGACAAAGCAGGTTACCATTCGCTAAGATCACGAACCTTAAAATATTCCGTTTCTTTGCTAAACCTCTTGTGGACTAGAACGTTTGTGCTATAATATATCCATTAATACTCGCAATTGCTGACATTTCAAGAAGGGCGCTAAATGAATCCGGGTTCTCCCCCACCATCCAAATGCCAATGTGGTAATCCGCTCTATGCCTCATGAATTGTTTGCTTTTGTTTTTTTTACAAAACAATTCCCCTTGAATCGAAAACCGGCTCTACCTCCCGGTCGAGCTGTTGATAATCTTGCTCAATGTAAAAATTACTTAGGCGTAGGCAGCTGCAAGCTGAACGCGCGTGGAGTTCAACCGACCCATGGCGGCTTCAGCCACACAGCGCACCATCATGCACTCCAGCCGTGGGTCCTGCGCGAAGGCTGCCTTCAAGTCTTCCACTTTAAAGCGGATCACCCGGCTGGCACCGCTGCTGCGTGCTGTGGATGTAAGCACATTAGGCTCGATCAAGGCTGAGATGCTGAAAGGTTCTCCCGGGTTTATCTCACATACAACTACCTCGCTTGTCTTGTCTGGGGCGTGGGCACTCCCCACCGGGTGGTACAGCGCCACGCTGCCCTCCACCAGGAAATACAGGCTGTCGGCTGTCTTCCCCTCCTCGATGACCACCTGGCCATCCTTCAGCTCAATTTCTTCAGCAATCATCGCCAGAGTTTTTAATTGTTCATGCCCCAGCTTGCCGAAAAATGGATACCTTCTCAACAATTCAACAGAGATCATGCTTTTTCCTCCTAGAGCGATTTTTATTAATCTTGCCCACCTCTAGCGACTTCCCATGTCTCACCACAGGGATAACTCGCTGGTAGTGCAGGCGGCAGGTTGGCATTACTACCAAACTTCGATCGAGCTCATCCGAATGTGCGAATTATAGCAGGGTTATACTGCATGTCAAAGTCATCCCCAAAACCACGGAATTTCATGCCCGCAGGCCCCAAAAAAAACACCCCGGGTTGTAGACCGGGGTGTAAGAAAGGATTTTGTCTTACTTCGCTGTGATCGGCAAGAAAAATTCGCTACCAGTAAATTTCACACGGGTAACAACTGGCGTACCATACGCAACTACACCTTCGTCACAGCTCACTGAATAATCATCATTACTGATCGATCGACCACCGGTCACTGTAACTTGGAAGGTCACTTTTGCGCTTTCACCCGTGTCTAGAACCGGAAGTATCCATTTGACCGCACCATCTACGGGCTGCCAGCCTGAGCTGGCACTCCCTTCAACGTACTCTGTATTCGCGGGTATGCTGTCGTTAATTTCCAACAAGGTTGCCATCTGCCCAAGGTTAGTCACTTGGATCTGGTATAGCAGGTTAGCACCCACCGCAACCGGGTCTGGCGTGGCGATCTTAGAGATTCGCAGCACCGGTTCATCAGTGATGTAGGCCACCGCTGTCACTACCTTATCTTGTAGGAGTGATTCATGGGTGATGGTTGCCGTATTGGTCAGCACGCCTTCGAAGAAATCATCCACCTTCACCGTAAAGGTGATGAGCTGCTCGTCCCCGTGCGCTACATCGCCCGTCCATACCAGGCTGACGATATCACTTTCCAGTGTCCCCGCGCTTGCCACGGCATTCCGCTGGTAAGTGGCATGCTCCCAGGGGAAGATATCGGTAACTTTGACATCATTCAGGTCATACGGCCCTGAGTTGACAACGTGCACAGTGTAGGTGAGCACCGTGCCGCTTCCAGGCAGAGCCCACTCTGGGGTAACCGTCTTGAACGAGTCAACCAACCCAACTTCGTGCACAGTGGTCGTGACTGGCTCACCGATGTTGGTCATTGTCCCGGTTATATTCGTCTCGTACCAGCTGGCCTGGTAATAATCGTTGACGATCAGCGTCCCACTCACCAGGTCTGGGTCAACATCCACAGCGTAAGAAAGGTCGATTGACTCTCCCGTGTGTAAGCCCTCCTCCAACACCCATTCTACGACGGTATTGTCACCTATGATCTCAGAGGTTCCGCCATTACTGATGCTCTTCTCGATCAAAGTAACGCTAGGTGGAACGGTATCGGTGATTATGGGTGGCGGAGTCAGCTCTGTCGTGTAAGCACTGTTCCACACCTGGATAGTATAGGTCATTGTTTGCCCAGGACCAATCTCGGCCGGAGCTGATTTCGTTGGAATCAGGTTGGAAAAATGGGTGATGTTACCGACCGCTGTGCCGGTGACCGGCTCGGTGACGTAATCACCCAAGGTATCGGTAACCACCACTGTAGCGGTGTAAGCGTTTCCTTGCTCACCCACAATGGTGCTTTGCGGGATGGGCGTGGTAATGGTGATCATATCACCAACCATCAGGTCTCCCATCCAAACGTAACTCCGGCAGTGCTCATAAAGTGTGCAGGTTGGGCCTTTCTCAATAGTACCCACTGGAGGTGTCACCGATAAATCACTAACTTTATTGATACTGATATTCCCAAATGTCAGCAAGGCGGTTGCATCAAAGGCATTTCCAGGGCCCAGGTTTTCGATTGTCAAGGTTGGTGTGACAATTTTGTCGCCACCTCCCGCTCCTTTGGCAAGTGGATACACGCTCGCCATGGCTTCAAAGGTCGGCCCAACGATCAGGCTGTTCACCGGGATGCCTTCTGCGCACACACCTTCTGCACTGCACACCTGATAATCACTGTTCAAGAGCGGCAGGTCTGCAATATCTCCAATAGACACGGTGAAGCTCACCTGGGCCGATTGGCGTGTATCCAGGCGTGCTATCGTCCAGCTGATGACGCCATCCTCATACTCTCCACCTCGTTGGTACTCCACGCCTGGTGGCAGTGTAAGCGTATCCGTGATTACCAGGTCAGTGGCTAAGGACCCCAGGTTGAGCACCGTCAGGGTATAGGTCATCTCACGGTTGGAACCGGGTGGATCAGGGTCCACACTCTTGGAAAGGATAAAGATTGGATCGATCACCGTGGTTGAAAAAGGTTCTCCGTAATTAATGTCTGGATCATCCCCATTCATCCAGGTCACATTATAGTAATTGTTCCCGATTACTGTTCCGCTTGAAACAGAGCTTCCTGTGATGTTCACACTGAAAGTGAACGTTGATGTCTCCTTATATTCCAGGTCAACACTGCGATTCCAAAGGACCACATCTCCATCGAGAGTGCCATCCCGCCCTGCCTCAAGAAATTCCGTGTAATCTGGGACCAGGTCTGTCACTACGATCGGGACAGGCACTTCACCTGTATCCTGCCCAACATTGGTGACAGTCAACTCATAAATCAACGGTTTATTCTTTCCCGGCAAGGCTGGCGTGGCGGTCTTGCTGATCTCAAAAACGGGATGGTCAGTAACGTTCGTTTGCGCCATGATGCTAATGGGCTCGGCGATCATCGGGTCACTGATCACAGCGGTATTGGAGATCATTCCATCAAACCCATCGGTAACAACCACACTGAAGGTGATCATGACCGAATCATCGAAGCCCACCACACCGTGCTCCCACAGGATCATCCCATCCGTATATACGGGTGTGATTGGCGAATCGGTATCGATATAACCCGTGAAAGTTGTGCTGTATGGGATGGCATCCTCCAAGGTCACATCCGTGGCAGAATAGGCACCTGTGTTGAGGATGGTCAGGCTGTAAGTCAGCACAGCCCCATCCGGCCAGGCAACCTCAGGCCTTACCACTTTAGACGAAAGGCTAAGCTTGGGGTAGCCCACAGGTGGTGGGATTGCCCCAGCCGCCATGACCTTCTCTGAGGATTTGCGAGCAAAAACGACCACAGTCGCCACCATAAGGATACCGATGACAATAACGGTGATCAATTGGATAGCTTTCTTGAATCTTGTTCTCATCTCTATCTCCTTTGCCTAACGCCAACGCTGCCAAAATGTTCAAGGATAATACAATCATGCGTGGTGGCAAAACACAAAAGACTCCACCTCCCGATGAACACCCCTCCTGTTGCAACTTTCAATCCAACTGTGACCTTTTCTGTAATTTTTCTCTTAGGATTGGTAGAATCTCTTGTGCAACAAAAACATTAATTAATTTATTACCCAATTGCAATCAAATCTGGCATTATCATATATCAAATCAATTTACAGCGTAAGATATATTGATATCATTCATCTTTTTGTATCATTTTTTGCATATTCTATAGGATTTATTCGCCCTCCGAAGTAAACGGGCCATATTATTGCAACTACAAGAGAATATATTAGCTATATCAAATCTCGCCCTTACACAGTTACTTTTATGCCCTTAATCAACCGCCTGCCAGCCAAATATCTGACCCGACAACGCCTCCCGCGAATCGCTATGATCTTGTTGTTCACTGTATTCCTGTTTCCATCTATACAGGCTCCCAAAGCTCAGGCGCTTGAAGTGGTTGTTGAGGATCCAGAGCTTCATCCAACCTATACTACCTGCCCGCAGACTCACTGGTATCCTTTTGCTAACAGCCGCGGCCATACTGCCTACCTGACGTTAAACACAAACAACCGTGATCACTCCACGAATTCAGCTGAGTGGCACCCGGTCATCCCACAGCCAGGTTATTACCGGGTGGAAGCTTATATTGCTTTTCATGCCCCGATCAAATGGTGCAATACTGCCCAATGGCCTATCGCTCACGATACTACCGAAGCAAGGTATACCATCCATCATTTTTACGGTGAATCCCAGCGCAGCGTAAGCCAGTATCCTATCGCAGACCAGTGGCTTGACCTGGGGGAGTATTTTTTCTTCCCAGGCAGCAATGGTCATGTAAGCCTGACAGATTTTAATGGCGAGGCAGAGTACACCACTTCAATCTCTTTCAGTGCCATGCGCTTCACCTTCACCCGCCCCTCCCGCCCAACGGTATACCTGCCCATAGTTCATTCCGCCGATCCTGGCGGCGCGCCGCCCCCCGATGCAGGGGTCATCCAGGGGCAAGGGTTTGATACCTGTGGTCTCCCCTCCTTATCCAAAATGCAAACCTGGTGGAACGCCAGTCCATACAGCTTCTTTGGGTTGTACTTAGGCGGGATCCACTTTCCATCCTTCTGCTCAAAAGCAGACGCAGCCTGGGTGTCATCAGCGCATACCCAGGGTTGGAGTTTCATCCCAACCTGGGTGGGACCTCAAGCGCCTTGTTCAGGCTATAAACATGTAATGAATGCAGATCCGGCTATCGCATATCAGGAAGGCCGCCATGAAGCGGATGCTGCCTCAGCTGCCGCAGCAGCAGTAGGCCTTACCAATTATGGTTTAGGTGGCACGGTGATTTATTATGATATGGAAACCTTCGGTGGTGCCAGTCTGGCGTGTCGCCAGGCGGCAGCAGCCTTTATGAATGGCTGGACTGAACGCCTGGGCGAGCTGGGCAACCTGGCCGGTGGCTACGGGGCACGCAACTCGTATGTAGCAGATTGGGCGTCCATCGAGCATATCCCCGGGAATGTTTGGGCAGCTTCCTGGTACGCCGACGGATATGACCCTTATGCTTCTGTCAACGGCATCACCTGGCTGGTAGGTTTATGGACCAACCACCAGCGTATTCGCCAGTATGCTGGAGACGTCAGCAATACGTGGGGAGGGGTATCCCTGGCAATCGATATCAATGTTGCCGATGGTATGATCGCTATGCCGGCTGTTAAATCCCTGGCCAATCCGGGTGAGATTGCCTCGCAGAATATCAAGGACACAGGCTGGCTATCAGCTGAACAAGGTTGGTTGGTCGTAAACGACCACCTGTATATTACGAATAATCGTGGCGCCGATTGGGAAGATATCACCCCCGCAGCTGTCCAACTGGCATCACTCTTACCCTCCGGTGAAGCCTGGTCGCTTTCGACAGCCAGTGAAGCTGTATATAAGCTCTACCATTCTGCTGATTGGGGCAAGACCTGGCATAACCTCGACCTCCCTCTTCAACAAGGCGACTGGCAGGCTCTGCAGCTTCAATTCAATTCATCATCTAATGGATGGATCGTGTTTACAAAAGTGACCAGTCAGATTTTTAGCGACGGCATCCTGATGAAAACCACTGATGGAGGGCTCACCTGGCAGTCGTTTGCCTTGCCAGCAGGTGAAAAGGTGACCTTCAATACTCCCAACGACGGTTGGCTTCAGGATGAACGCAATGGCTTGCTCTACAATACAGTGGATGGGGGTGTCAGCTGGAACAGTGAAGTTCCTTCGGTAATCCACTCTCGGCCAACGACTTATCCCTCAGGGGCGATGACTTCAGGTTGGCGGGACGACGAGCTCGGTTGGTCAGTCACCTCTGTTGGCTCCTGCGCAGGAACAAAAATCACCTCAGGCTTTACTTGCCAGCTGGACAATTCGCTTTGGCAAACACTGGATGGTGGCCAGAACTGGATAAAAGTGCCTATTCCCACTGGAAGTTCGCTTTACCGTTAATCATCCTCCAAAACCAAGTCATTTAGTGGTATAAGCACTGATATCCCTCGCATTGGAATGTGTTTTATGACCTTGCGTTCCTACATTCAAAGTCTGGAAGATTCTGGTGAGTTGCAAAATCTCAGCAGCCCGGTTTCTAAAACCTATGAAATGGCTGGTGTCCTAAAGCAGCTGGAGCCATGCCCGGTACGATTTGAAAAAGTCAAAGAAAGTACTTTTCGGGTGATGGGCAACCTGCTGTGCACAAAAGCTGCGCTTGCCCGCTATCTGGGTATCGATGTAAAGGAAATCATCCCCACTCTGGCAGATGCAATTGGGCATCACTCCCCGTGTCCGGTAGTAAATGAGGCTCCCTGCCAGGAGGTGGTGACCGATCAACCAGACCTTGATCTCTTGCCGATCTTACGCCACTGCGCAATGGATGGCGGTAACTATATCAGCTCAGGTGTGTTCATTGCCCGGCACCCGCGTTATGGTCAGAATCTTGACTTCCACCGCTGCATGCAGATCTCCAAGACCCAGATGGCTATCCGCGTGGTCCGCGGTCGTCATTTTCACCAATATTTGGAGGAAACGGGAGCACTGGATGTAGCTGTCTGTGTTGGTGTCTCACCCGAGTTGCTGATAGCAGCTGCGACGTCGGTTGAGTTGGGAGTGGATGAGTTGGAAATCGCCAATGCATTATCTTCTCGATGCTTACATGAACCACTCAACCTTGTGCATGCCAAATCGATCGACCTGCTCGTCCCTACTGAAGTCGAATTCGTTCTAGAAGGCACAGTATATAACGACCGCCGGCACACCGAGGGGCCATTCGTTGACCTTACCGAGACCTACGATATCGTCCGTGACGAGCCGATCTTTGAGGTCAAAACGATTACCCACCGTAAAGACGCCTTTTGGCATGCCCTGCTACCTGGTGCTCTTGAGCATAAACTGCTGATGGGCATGCCACGCGAGCCAACCATTTTCAAAAAAGTGAATGAAGTGGTCAAGTGCCTGGATGTGAACGTCAACCCAGGGGGTTGTTCCTGGCTGCATGCCATCATCCAGATCGACAAGCATGCTGAAGATGATGGCAAAAAGGCTATTCAGGCAGCTTTTGCAGGTCATCGCTCGTGTAAGCATGTGTTTGTGGTCGATAAGGATATCGACATCTACAACCCGCAGGAAGTGGAATGGGCCTTTGCCACTCGCTTCCAGGGTGACACCGACCTGATCATCCTACCCAGAGAACCAGGCTCAAGTCTGGATCCATCCAGTGAAGTCACCCCGGTTGGTAAACACCTCACCACCAAGCTTGGCTTTGATCTCACTAAACCACTCACCACCCAGGGTAAAGATTTCGAGAAAGCACTCTTCCCCGTGGTTGATATGGCAAAATATCTCAAGTAATCTTCGGCATACGATGAATGGTGGGTGTGAGGAATTGATCTCCTCAAAAAGGGAAATATGCAGCTAACGCTTGAAGAAACGCAGATGCTCGACGGCAAGCATGGCAAGGCAGTGCAAAAAGCCATGCAAATTCTGGTGGCGCTCGGGAACATATACGGCGCGGAGCGCATGATCCCCATCACCTCAGTGCAGGTAGCTGGGGTAAGCTACGACAACCTGGGTGAGGCTGGCTTGCAGTTCCTTTCAGGGTTGGCGGATGGTGGTGGTAAAGCCCGCATCCCGACCACCCTCAACCCGGCAGGCATGGACATTGAGAATTGGCCTGCCCTTGGGATTCCAGCTGAATTTGCCGAACGACAGTTGCGTGTAATTGAGGCCTTTTCTCGAATGGAGATAGCAACTACCTGTACTTGCACGCCCTATCTCATCGGTAACCTGCCCTGCCTCGGAGATCATCTGGCCTGGTCTGAATCCTCAGCCGTTTGCTATGCCAACTCCGTGCTCGGGGCTC
The DNA here is from genome assembly GCA_003105035.1 of Anaerolineales bacterium. Classification (NCBI taxonomy): domain Bacteria; kingdom Bacillati; phylum Chloroflexota; class Anaerolineae; order Anaerolineales; species Anaerolineales bacterium. The sequence goes on from PQAL01000005.1 coordinate 183,080, forward strand.
GCACCAACCGGGAAGGCGGTCCATCTGCCCTGGCGGCAGCCCTTACCGGCCGCACACCCGAGTACGGGCTGCACCTCGATATTAACCGTCAGCCTGAACTTTGCTTTGAGGTGGATGCCCAATTACGGGAGAATAGTGATTTTGGGGCATTGGGTAAAGTCATCGGCGACAAAATCCAGGCACTGCGGCAGGTGCCGTTTATCAAGGGTGTGCCATCTGCCACCCTCGAAAACCTAAAATCCTTCTGTGCCAGCCTGGCCACTTATGGAGGTTCAGCCATCTTCCATATAGCAGGCATCACGCCTGAAGCAGGCCTGTACAAGCCTTCCCAAAACACCCTCAGGATTATCCAAACTGACCTGGATAATGCCAGGGATATGCTCAATGATGCCGATCAGCAGGATGTTGACTTCATCAGCCTGGGCTGCCCACATCTTAGTCTGGGCGAGGTCGCCCGCATTGCTCAGCTCCTCGACGGTCGGCTGGTGAGAAAGGAATTCTGGATCACCACCGCCCGCCCGATTAAACAACAGGCGGATCAGCTAGGTTATACAAATATTATTGAAGCAACTGGAGCCAGGTTTGCCACCGATACCTGTTGTGTGGTCGCTCCCATCCGTGAGCGCTTCAAGGTAATGGCCACTGACAGTGCCAAAGCCTGCTACTATGCTTCTGCTAAGAACAGGTTCAAAACAGTGTTCTTACCCTTTGATGAAGTAGTCAGGTTGGCACTGAAATGAGCTATCATGGCCGTAGTATTTATAATGGCAAAGCAAGAGGCCGTCTCTTGGTCTCCTCCCAGGCTATCTCGTTCTTCGGCGGTGTTGACCCTGAGACTGGGGTGGTGGTTGAGCGCGGCCATGACCTGGAAGGGCAATGCATCTCCGGTAGGGTTTTGGTTTTCCCCACTGGTAAGGGATCTACAGTTGGCTCTTATACCTTATACCGACTGAAACATAATGGCCATGCCCCGATCGCCATCTTGAACGCGGAATGCGAAACCATCACAGCAGTAGGCTGCATTATTGCTGAAATTGCCTGCGTTGACCAGCTATCGATCCATGAGCTCAAGACCGGCTGGATGGTTTCTATTGATGAAGGCTTGATCGTAATTGAACAAGAATCAGGGTACTCTCTGGAGGAGCAAGCTCATGAAGAATAGATCCTTATTAATGATCCCAGGCCCAGTGGAATTTGAACCTGCTGTCTTGGCGGCTATGGGCGAGCCTACCACAAGTCATCTGGCTGTTGATTTTATCGAAGCGTTCAGCCAGGTACTGCAAGACTTGCGCCGCGTATTCGAAAGCCCGTCTGGGCAACCATTACTATTAGCTGGCTCAGGCACTCTAGCCATGGACTGTGCCGGCGCTAACCTGATCGAGCCAGGGGATAAGGCACTGGTTGTGGACACAGGTTATTTCTCTGAGCGCTTTGCCCTTATCCTGCAGCGTTATGGGGCTCAGGTGCAGCGAGTCACTGCTCCTCCTGGAAGCCGCCCAAGCCTCGAGCAAGTCAAATCCACCCTTGATGCCGATGCCTACAAGCTGCTGACCATCACGCATGTAGATACCTCCACCGCGGTGATTACCGAAGTAGAGCAGTTGGCCAGGCTGGGGAAGCAGTACGGCTGCCTGGTCGTCGTTGATGGTGTGTGCTCAGTGGCTGGTGAAGTGCTGATGATGGACAAATGGGGTGTGGACCTGGCTCTGACTGCTTCGCAAAAGGCACTCGGCGTTCCGCCCGGCCTGGCAATATTGATGATTGGCACACAGGCCCTGGAGAGATTCCAAAAACGCTCAACCCCCGTGTTGAATTACTATGCCGATTGGGCCAATTGGCTACCCATCATGCAAGCCTATGAAGCCCGTAAGCCCAGTTATTTTGGCACTCCGCCCGTAAATCTGATAGTTGCCATGCAGGTCAGCTTGAAGCAAATTTTAGCTGAGGGGATGTCCAGGCGATCCACCCGGCATATCGCCATCAGCCATGCCTGTAAGGCTGGCATCCAGGCACTTGGCTTGACTCAGGTGCCTCTCCAACCGGAATTTGCCGCCCATACCCTCACTGCTCCACGCTACCCGATCGGAGTTAATGGACAGGAATTCCTGGCCAAGGTGCTGGCGGCTGGGGTCACTCTTGCCGGTGGACTGCTGCCGAGCATCCGCAGTGAGTATTTCCGCATCGGGCATATGGGTGCGGTCACACTAGGCGATGTGTTAGCCACCATCAGCGCTATTGAAACCGCTCTGGAGGGTTCAGGTTATAAGTTCACCCCCGGCATAGGGATCGAAGCTGCCCGAAGTTCAGGGAAGATACTCTCCAGCTGATTTAGTTAGCTAGCCTGTCTACCACTAAATTTGAGTTTATTTTTCTCGCCAACCGGCTGCGGGACATTTGACTGCTCAACTGCACCTCGCGAAGTAACCTGCATCTTCTCGGGTTATATGAATTTTAACCAATCACTCATTGGGTTATAACTGCTTCTTTGACAGGAAATACTCCTTCATCGGCTCAAAATACGATTCCACCCAGCCTTCTTCATACTGTTTTCCATGAGGTGGCAGGCCAGTGTGCCGCAGGGTGAGCCTGGTCTGGTCACCTTCCTCAACCAAGGTAATCTCAATGCGAGAATCAGGCTCATCGGGACTAAACTCAGTGGTTCGCCATAATTGTACAATGTGCTTCCCAGGAAGAAGCTCCAGCGTCTTCCCGTGGATATAACCATCCCAGGCATCGAACTCACCACCCACGTTGGATGCGACAGTTGCCGGGCTGCCCGTCATGGCTGAGTGGCCATCCGAACTCAACCAGGCATGATAGATTTCCATTGATGTAGCAGGGAGTAATGCAGATACGGTAAACTCTATTGTCATCGTTCACCTATAAAAAACCCGGAAGCGTAATGCTTCCGGGCAATTGGTTATTTTGTGATTTTTTCCTTTACGGCGGCTTCGACCTTCTTCTCGTCAAAGCCCACCAGGATGGTGCCTTCAATATCAAAGCTTGGGGTTGTGCGGGTGCCGTTCGCCCACTTTTTTACCTGGTCAGCAGCACCGGGGGTGACGTCAATATCCACCTCGGTATACTCCACGTTGTTCGCCTGGAACCAGGCACGAGCCCGGCGGCAACCAGGACACCAGCGCGTACAGTACATCACCACACCCCCGTGAGGCAAACGGATCTCATCTGGATTTATCGGAGGAGGTGCCGGACTGCGTAAAGCAGCTTCAGGGTCTATACGGCGCAGCACTTCCAGCACGACATCATTGTCGGGCTGATGGTCAATATCATGGATATCGATGTAGCGGATATATCCACGCTTATCAATGACGAAAATCGCTCGCTCGGTATAACCATCCGGCTCGCGGAACACCCCATACAGTTTTGCCACCCTGCCGTGCGGCCAGAAATCACTCATTAATGGGTAGTTTATGCCACCCAGAGATTCCGCCCAAGCTTTCAGGCAGGGAACATGATCAACACTTAGGCCCAGAACCTGGGCATCCAATCCCTCGAACTTGGCTTTATCAGCCTCATACGATGGGATTTGGCCCGTTCAGATGGGCGTCCAGGCCAAAGGAAAGAACACCAGAACCACATTCTTGCCGAGGTAATCACTCAGCTTGACGTCCTTATCCAAATGAGATGGTAAAGAAAAATCAGGCGCTGCCTGACCGACGTATAGTTTCATATTTGCCTCCTTTCTGGTGTGCTATTTTACACCAACTTTAATGAAAAATGGGCAGCTCTGACTGCCCATTCTGCAAAAACCGATTAACGTTACTTAATGTCACGTGCAAAGAAAGGCCCTCCAAACAAAGGCGCAAATACACAAAAATTAAACAAACCTGCTACCAGGGGCACCAAACCGATGACTGCCAATATGATCCCTCCAGTACCGTGAATCACAGCCAGACCGATAATGATCAGGGCAATCCCTGCCACGATGCGCAACAAACGACCAACCAACGAAGACATAAAGCGTGCGAAACCCATTTTTTCTCCTTTTTACACCCAAATAAATAGTTTATTCAATGCTAGCGAAGTTGTTCATACATTTAGATAAACATGGGAGAAAAAAGTTACATCTCGCGCATGCGAAAAAACCTGGGTGATCAAATCGTCTTCCTGCACACCGAACGGTTGCATGATGGCAGCAGCAGCCCGCAGCAGAAGCACCTTGTAACGTTCCTGGTCTACCGTGCGTACATCAGGAGGCTGAGGCAGGTCCCAGGCATGCACGCCCGGCTCACCCATGGTGTATACGAAGCGTACGCGCTGCCCGGGGCGCAAGTCCTTCCCAATAGCTGCCAGCTGAGCCGCCGCCCGGGCTGCGGGCGAGGGAGTGCGGTATTCAGAAAGCTCGCGGCTCAACGTCAGAGAAACCAGCAGGTCTTCAACCGGCACCTTGCCGGTACGCAGGCGGGTGAGGGCCCTGCGGATCAGGCTCAGGATTTTCGGCAGGTATGCAGAGCGGTCATCTACATTAGGTATATGCACCAGGGTATCGAGGATCTGCATTTGCACATCCGATACCCAGGTAGGAGTGTCATGGCGCCGCACTTCAATGCCACGCATTTTCAACGAGCCATCCTGGAAAACACCAAAGTATCGGTTGGGCACCGGCACGCGCTCATCCAGGCGCGACGGCAGGAAAGCCACCCAGCGGTAAATACCATCCAGGGCGATCGGCAGGCCGGTACGGTTGGTGATTTCATCCAGAAGGGGCTGGAAGTCTGGCACTTTGGCACAGCCCTTCTTCTTCACCCACAGGCCGTCCACATACATGTGCAGCACAACAAAGCCCAGGTCTTCAGCAGCCTCCTTGGCACGCAGCAGCATCTCGCGCCCATAGGCGGTTACCGCCTCATGTGCCTCGATGCGCCCAAAACGGGCATTCTTATAACCCAGGTAGCCAAAGCATGTCACCAGCAGCCATTTATGAGCCGTGGCCTGGGCCTGGTAGGTGGTGCGACGCGGGTCCCAGGCAGGCAGCTCAGCCAGGCGCAGCTTGAGCTCCAGGCGCTTATCCAGGAGCGGCGCCAGCGTTTGGGGGATCAGTCCAGAGTTCTCCTGGTCTATCCACAAGCCAAGCTCCGAAACGCGTTCCAGGCGGGCATATTGGTCGCGGCCAACAGTATTGGGGTCCGCCACCGTCTCAGGGGAGATATTGAAGTGGCGCATGATGCTGGGGTACATCGAGATGAAGTCCACCTCCCCCACGTCGCGGTGCAGGCCGATCAGCGGTTGGTAGACTAACCCCCCTTGGTCCGCCTGCATCATCTCGATGGCACTCTTGGGGCGCTCGGCCTGCTGCTTATGCCAGGGCACCATGATGCCCAGGCGCAGGGCGGTCACCATTTGCATGGCAGAGATACCGCTGCCCGGGGAAACGCGTGCCACCACCTGCCCTGCCAGAGCAGTAACGCGCGCCAGCTCATACACTCCTTCCAGACCGTATTCGTGGAACAGCATGGCATTGCAGCCATCGATATGCCAGCGTCCGAACAGGTGCACCTGTTTACCCCGGTAGATCACCCTCCCATATGCCATATAGCTGCGTTCCTCCTTGCGGGTCACCTCCCTGCCGGGCTCACGGTTCAGGGGCAACGGGATATGCCACTGCTCCGACAGGTCAATCAGGTACGGGAGCAGCCATGTGTCGCCCCAGGCAGTCATCAGGATGTCAGGATCCTGGCGCTCCAGGATGGCGCGCAGATTGACCAGCAAGGACCGCGGACGTTGCAGGCTGAAGCGGTAGGAAGCACTCAGCGACCGTACGTACAGATTTCTGGGAATAGCATGAGCCGGGTCAATATCTGGCTCAATTGCCATCAGGCGTAGAGGTGGGGCAGGTGGGTCCAGCTCCCAGGGCGTATCCAACGTCTGGATGGTTTGCACCTTCCCGTTCTCGTCCACCTCCACCCGGCAATGCACCAGCGGGAAGGTATTGTAGAGAGCAGCATGGCGCGTGGTGAGGGGCAGGTCAGCATCGTAATAAGGCAGCTCGGGGAATTCACGCGCCACCCGGTTGAACAGGTAGGGTTGGGTTGCCGTATCAGGCACAGTGGCTTCTAGCACCTGCACCGGCTGCGGCGAGAAGATATCGCGCCGCTCGCTGCGCTTCAGCCTCACCTTCTCAGGCTGGGCCTTCAGAAAGCGCCACAGCTGGCGCAGGCGGGCCGGCTCACCAGCCGCGTAAAAGGTGATGGGAAAATCTTGGGTCAAGCGGTAGCGCTGTCCGTCCTCGCCGATCAGCCAGAGCACAAGCCCGGGTTGCGTATCGGCAAACAGGTCCAGCAGCCAGCCGGTCAGCTCAGCCATGGAAGTTCATCAGCGTCGGCCCCGCCTCAGGGGGGTCGGGTGCCGCGGCAGGAGGTTCTGGCTTCGCCGGACCATGCGGCACGCCAGCTGGTTCCTCTCCACCCGAGGCGGGAAGTGAGGTAGAGCTTTCGGCCTCCACCTGGGCAGTGAGGGCATCCAGGTAGGCCGTGGAATCACCCTGCTCCAGTTGCTCCAGGGCAGCCGCCTCTGCCGGGTTAAGCAGGTAGCGCATGCGCAGCACCAGCTTGTGCTCCTCCAGCAGCATGGCAAGCAGGAAAGTCTCGAAAGGCAGGGCATGCGAGGCATACGCCGCGGCCGCCAGGTGCTTGTGGGCAGCGGCAAACAAGTCATCCAGGGCTTTTTGGTCACTGCGGCGCAGGGCGCGCCGGAAACGCAGGAAAGATTCCTGCTCCTTCAGAAAAACTTGCGTTACAGATGGAAGTGTGCGTCCCATAAGAAAACCTCCTTAAAACAAACGCAATGGCTCGACAGGCTGCGGTTCCTCGTAGCTCCATACCTTCCCGGCAGCCGCGCTCAGCATCTCAAGCAGCTCAACGGGCTGATCACGAGTGGGCATACAGGTGCTGACGGCCACCGAAGCGGCCCGGCTCAAGCGGCGTAGCTCCCCCAGGCTCACCTGCAGCAGGCGCAGGCGCTCGGTCAGCTTGACGTTTTCATCATAGAATGTATCCAGCAGGTTGAGCACCAGGACGGGTGCGGTGTTGGCCACCGTCTCGGTGAGCAGGGTTTCCACCTGGTAGCAAGTGAAGGCACGCGCCACACTCACCCGCTCGAGGGCAGATTGGAAGCGGGGGGTGTGCTGGCGTAGCTGGCGGGCCAGGCCATAACCATCGAAGCAGTTGCCTGCGTCCAGCAGGCGCACCGGGCTGGCAACGGCCAGGCGGGCAGTCAGGATGGTCATCAGCTGGCGTTGAGCCCGGTGTGGTGCGATTACCAGGTGTAGCTGGCGGGGGGAAAGCTGAAGAACGCTTTCTGCAGACCTGTCATAGTCATAAGCAGGATATGCTATTGTTTCCATGTCCTGATTATATCAGAACGTTTGTTCTAATTACATTAGAGTTTCCTCAGTCCGAAGTGTTACATAATCTGGCGTATGGGCATTAAATGTGCAACTCTTCCGGTGTGAGTAGCTTCCCGCTCCTTCACTTTCATATGTGTTCTGGTCAGGCTTCAGCCGTCCTGGCGCAGGCTTGGGGCGAGAGGGTCAGGTGTACTTTCCAGCAAAACGTTGATGTAGCAAGGTTGGGCGAATACCCCGAGGCAGCTGTGGCAAAGGAGAAAAAAAACATCCACCCGGTTCTGATGCAGCAGTGATTAGCATTCCTTCTTAATGAAAGAATAAGGATTGCCGATAATTATCCGTGATAAAATCATGCGCTCTCAGTCCGGGAACAATTTTTTAGCTATTTGATTTGATGGATACCTTACTTACTGGCTCTTCGGTTGGCTTGGCCAACAATCATCGGCTGCTTATCCAGCTGCGCGACGTGGTCAAAGTTTATAAGACGGCGGCTGGTGATTTCACCGCGCTAAAAGGCATCACCGCTGATATCCACTCGGGTGAATTCGTTGGGGTGATTGGAAAGTCGGGTGCGGGTAAGACTACCCTACTGAATATGATCACCGGGGCGGATGAGATCACCTCAGGTGAGGTAATTTTTATTCCTCCGGACGGGAAAAGCACCTCGATCCACAACCTGAGTGAAAATTCCCTGGCACTCTGGCGTGGCCGTAACATAGGTATCATTCATCAATCCTTCCAGCTGTTGCCGATGCTCAGCTTGGTTGAAAACATCATGCTGCCAGTAGATTTCTCGGGTAATTATCAGCCGCGGGTGAGCAAAGAACGCGCCTTCCAGCTGCTAAAGCTGGTGGAGCTAGAGGAGCATGCCAGCAAACTGCCAGCATATATATCGGGTGGTCAGAAACAACGTGTGGCAATCGCGCGGGCCCTGGTCAATGATCCTCCTGTTATTGTCGCTGACGAACCCACTGGCAGCCTAGACACCTTGACCGCAGAGACTATTTTCCAGATCTTTGAAATGCTGATCGCCGAGGGACGCACCATCATTATGGTGACTCACGACAATAACCTCGGTCCGCGCTTCACCCGCCGTGTACTTCTCTCTGATGGACAGGTCGAGGCTGATTCTGGGCTCCACATGCTTGCCTTCCAGGAGAAACGGTGAACAGTCCACACACCCCTTCTCTAATTTCATTACGCCAGGTGGTTAAGCGGTATAAAACCTCAGCAGGTGAATACATAGCCCTGCGCAGTGTGAATGTTGATATACCTACCAGCGAGTTTGTTGCAATCGTCGGTAAATCGGGCAGTGGTAAGTCTACATTGCTTAATATGATCACTGGTATTGATCACCCCACCAGTGGTGAAGTAATGGTCAATGGGGTTAATCTTTACAAGATGACCGAAAGTGAACGTGCTTTGTGGCGTGGTACCAACCTGGGGATCGTCTTCCAGTTTTTTCAGCTCATGCCAATGCTTACCTTGTTAGAGAATACCATGCTGCCAATGGATTACTGTAATGTATTTCCTCTAGCAGAGCGCCCTGAGCGCGCTATACAATTACTAAAAATGGTCGGCCTCGAACAGCAAGCCTACAAACTCCCAGCAGCTGTTTCCAGTGGGCAGCAACAAACCGCTGCTATTGCCCGTGCCATGGCAACTGACCCCCCTATTATCGTGGCTGACGAGCCTACCGGTAACCTGGATTCGCGCTCCTCAGACACGATTATCAGCCTGTTCAACCAGTTGGTGGAACAGGGCAAGACAATTATCCTGGTCACGCATGACCCGTCTATCACCAAGCGTACTTATCGCACGCTGATCATCTCAGATGGCGAAATTATCAACGAATCAGTTGCCCTGGCCCTACCCCTGCTTAGCCACTCTCAGATGCTTAAGGTCACTCACCTGGTTAAATCCATGGAGGTTCCTCCAGGTGGGATGATTCTCCACAAAGGTCAGAATGTAGAAAATTTCTTCATAATCGTACGTGGACGAGTCGAGGTGGTACTGGAAAACTCTAATCGGCCAGATATCACCCTGGCCGAGCTGGGTCCAGGTGAATTTTTTGGCGAGATTGAATTAATCTATGGCGGCGACTGTCTTGCTAGCGTACGCGCCGCACCTGATAACCCGGTTGAGCTTGTGGCTCTGCCACATAAGGATTTCGCCGAGATGGTGGTTGGCTCCCCCATGACTCAAGAAGCGCTTTCTCGTATTGTACAAGCCCGCCTGGCGCAGAACCGCTCAGTGGACAAGAAAATCCGGTGGTGGTAACCTGATGAGACCGCGCTGGCGTAAGGTATTTTCTGATTTGTGGGATAACAAGATGCGCACCCTTCTGGTGGTGGCATCTATTGCCATAGGTGTATTCTCAATAGGCATGATTGCAGGGACATATGAGATCATCTCCCAGGATATGGGAGCAAGTTATGCTTCAGCCAATCCTGCCAATATCGTCTTGCATACCGATCCGTACGACGATAACTTGTTGGATTCGATTAAAACTCTTGAAGGTGTGAAGGAAGCTGAGGGCCGCCATATCTTTTCTGCCAGTGTCAGGCTCCCAGGTAGCGATTGGCACAATATCGATCTGGTGGCGATCAAAGATTTTTCAGATACTAACATCAATTTACTGGTTCCTGTTCAGGGTAATCCCATTCCTGAAAATAAGCAGGTGCTGTTAGAAAGCCAGGTTCTGGATGAGCTCTCGGTCAAAGTCGGTGATGTACTGGAATTCCAGCTACCCAACGGCAGAATAAAATCCATGAGCGTGGCTGGTATCGTGCAAGACCAAACCACTGCAGCAGGCGATTTCCTTTCACCACCGCTCAGTTATATCACCATCGATACACTCCCCTGGTTGGGTCAGCCGACCACGTATAACCGCTTGTTTGCCACCGTCAATGGCGATTCCAACGACCTTGATCACATTCGGGAGGTTTCAGCCACCGTGGCAGATAAGCTGGATAAGAGTGACGTGCAGATCCTGCGTACTCAGCTAAACCAAACCAACAAACACCCCATGGCATCGACTGTCCAGGCCATATTGGGCATCTTGATGGCACTGGGCATTCTCATTGTATTCCTCAGCAGCTCGCTGATTGCAAACACGTTAAATTCATTGCTCACCCAACATCTTCCCCACATTGGGGTGATGAAACTGATCGGGGCACGCAGCCAGCAGATTTTTGGCATGTACATGGTGCTGATCCTGTTCTTTGGAATAATCGCGTTGTTAATTGCTCTACCAACCGGTGGGCAGGCAGCCTATTTGCTCTCAGATTATGTGGCCAGTAAGATGAATTTTAACCTGCAGGGTTACCGAATTGTTCCTTTAGCGTATCTTCTTCAGATTATTGTTGCCATTCTGGTACCCCTGGCCGCTGGATTCATTCCCATCATCAATGGCTCTCGCGTAAAAGTTCAGGCAGCCATCAATGGGACTGCTTTAAACGGTGGGAAATCTTCCCCTGGATGGTTGGAACGTCTGGGTAGCCGTGTAAAGTGGCTTTCCCGACCGCTCCTGATCTCACTGCGAAACACATTCCGACGGAAACGTCGCCTGCTCCTCACCCTTTTCACCCTGACCATCGGTGGAGCCATCTTTATCGGCGTCTTTAACGTCCAGCTTTCTTTGAATGATTTCATCCTTATGACAGAAAAATATTTCATCGCCGATGTGACGTTGAACTTTGACCGTCCTTATCGCCTGGATGAGATCAAGCAGGTGGTGATGAACATCCCACATGTGAAAGCTGTGGAAGGTTGGTCGTTCGCCTCTGCGGATATTATCCGTCAGGATGAAACTGTTGCTGATTATTTGACCATCCTGGCACCTCCAGCGGATAGCAAGCTGATCGCACCCATCATGCTAGAAGGCCGCTGGCTGCAACCTGGTGATACGACCGCCATCACCGTCAGTGAAGCTATCTGGACCATTTACCCTGATATAAAGCCAGGTGACCAGCTTAAACTCAAGATCAATGGACAGGAAGATGAATGGACTGTTGTAGGCATCTTTCGCTTCCTGAGCCGCGACCAGATCATCGCTTATGCCACGTATGAGTATGTCTCACGGCTGATCAATCTACCGAACCAGTCATTTTCATACCGCGTGGTCACCGACCAGCATACCCTGGCTTACCAGGAGCAGATGAGCTCGACCATCGACACCAACCTGCGTAAACTTGGTTATCATGTCAGTGATACCCAGGCAGGCTTATCAACATTAAAGACTGCCTCAGAGAGTTTGGCAATTCTGATCAATTTCCTTTTAGTCATGGCCTTGCTCACTGCGGCGGTTGGCAGTATCGGTCTGACTGGCACCATGGGTATGAATGTCATGGAACGGACGCGCGAAATCGGCGTGATGCGCGCCATCGGGGCAACCGATAAGCAAATTATGCGCACTGTTATGGTGGAAGGGATGATTATCGGTGTGATCAGCTGGTTTCTGGCAGCCATTGCCTCGTTCCCAATCACCCTTCTGCTTAATCGCATCATCAGCTTAGCAATTTTTAACTCTCCAAGCAAATTCATGCTGAACCCATACGGATTTCTCATCTGGCTTGGCTTGGTGCTGATCCTTTCAGCAGTGGCCAGTGTGCTGCCTGCCCGAAATGCGGCCCGGCTGACCATCCGTGAGGTTTTGGCATATGAATAGCAACTATGAATAAGAGGTGGAATATGAAAAATCACTCGAAATTATTGACCATTTTCGTGCTCACAGCCCTTTTTTTGAGCAGCTGTAGTGCTTTGAAGGTGCAGAGCACACCTGAGAGTACGCCTGTTCCAACTGTTGAAAGCAGTGGTTCGGTGATCAGCCAGGGTAACCTTGTCCCTAAGCAAACTATGTATCTGTCATTTCCCGCGGGAGGTCACATTTCCAGTGTCGCAGTGAGTCAGGGCGATAAGGTCTCTGCCGGTCAGGTGTTGGCTATCATGGGTGACCGTGAGCAGTACCAGGCAAACGTTACGGCTGCTGAATTGGAAGTGGAAAATGCACAGCAGGCTTTGGATAGTCTCAATAAGAACGCCAACATCACCTCCTCCAATACCTGGCTGACCTTGTTGAATGCGAAGGAGCAACTGATTCAAGCAGAGACAGCTTGGAGCGCTATAGACACTGATGCATATCAGAAGAAGATCGATGATGCCAACATCGAAGTCGCTGATAAAAAGACCGCCCTGGATGACGCACAGACAGAGTTTGATAAATACGCTAACCTGGAAAAGGACAACCCAACCCGCAAAGCAGCCGAAGATGATCTAAAAAAGGCTCAGGAAGAGTATGATAGTGCAGTGCATGCGCGTGACCAGCTGGTCATCGACCACGACCGTGCCCAGGCCAATCTGCAGCTTGCCCAGGCTCTGCAAGTCAAAGCCCAAAGTGATTATGATGCCACCCGCCAGGGTCCGGACCCAGACCAGCTCAAGATCGCTCAAATGAACCTGGACACAGCGCAGGCGCACCTGGCCGCTGCTCAATATGTGCTCGATAACCTTGACTTAAAAGCCCCGTTTACCGGCACTGTAGTGGATGTGAATGTCGACCCTGGGCAGCTGGTCGGCACTGGAACTTGGGCAGTTTTACTGGCGGATTATAGGGAATGGTATGTGGAAACTAATGACTTGACCGAGCAGGAAGTTGTGAATATCTCGGTTGGTAAGTCAGCATCTTTAGCTCCTGACGCGTTGCCTGACCAGAAATTTAACGGCAAGGTGACTGAGATTGCCAACATGTTCAACCTTCAGGCGGGAGATGTCTTGTACAAGGTACGCCTGCTGGTCGAGAATCCAGACCCGCAATTCCGCTGGGGTATGACGACTGAAGTTACTTTCGCACCATAATCAATTCAGAGGCCTGGTAAATCCCAGGCCTCTTCCTTTATTGGTCTCTCGATAAAGGTCTGATAATTCTGTGATTGCCATGCAACTTTTTGGTTGCAATTGCATCAAAATAACGTTCTAAAGTATTTTATAAATTTATTTAGACAAATATGCTCTAGGAGAAAAGAATGCCTATATTCGAGTTCGTTTGTGCCGACTGCGGCAAGCCATTTGAAGAACTGGTGCTTAACAGTAATAAAATTTCGGAAGTCATCTGCCCATCCTGCCACAGCCAGAACATCACCAAGCAAATCTCAACATTTGCGTCAAAATTCGCCGGAGGCAGCTCATTCTCGTTTGGAGGCGCCTCGAGCTCAAGTTGCAGTACTGGTAGCGTCTGAGGGGCATAAATATTAGTCGACCGTGCGTCGACAACGAATTTCGCGGCGTATGACGGATTGATCTGACAACCGTTCATGCGCCGCGTTTCTTTTAACGCTATAATCAACTCCAGGAGAGCCAGCTTATGCGAATTTTGAATGATGCCCAGGAAAACCTGTTAAAAGATTCCCGCAATGTATTGAATGACCTGAGGTCATCACTGGTGCAATTCGGTGCTACTTCCGAAGATCATAAAACTCTAGCTGATTCAATCCGCCAGCTGGATGAACTGTTCTTGCTCGTGGTCGTCGGAGAATTCAACTCTGGGAAGAGCGCATTCATCAATGCCTTGTTAGGTCAAAATATCCTCAAAGAGGGTGTCACACCCACCACTACCCAGATTAACGTCTTACAATTTGGGCAAACCATTGAAAGACACGTTGAGAACGAAAATCTGCATACCCTCACAGCCCCTGTAGAGCTTCTAGCAGAGCTGAACATCGTGGATACCCCTGGTACCAATGCCATTATCCGGCAACATGAATCTATCACCCAACAATTCGTGCCGCGCTCCGACCTGGTATTGTTCGTCACCTCTGCAGATCGACCTTTCACGGAAAGCGAGCGGTCATTCCTGGAAAATATCCGTGACTGGGGGAAAAAGGTAGTCATCGTATTGAACAAGATTGATCTATTTCAGAGCGCCGAGGAACAGCAGCAAGTGGTATCTTATATCAGTGATAATTCCCGCTCACTGCTTGGCATCACTCCTGAGATATTTCCGGTGAGCTCCCGCCTGGCGCTACGCGCTAAGCTGGGTGAGCCTGCTCTCTGGCAATCCAGCCAGTTTGAAACACTGGAGCAGTATATTCAAATCACCCTGGATGAGAAAGGACGCCTGTCGTTGAAGTTCATGAACCCCTTAGGCGTTGCCACCCACCTGGTGAATAAATATCTGGAGGTCACCAATGCCCGTCTGGGATTGCTGAAAACTGATTTTGCCACCCTATCGGATGTGGACGCACAATTGAACGTATACCAGCAAGATATGCGGCATAACTTTGGGTTCCGCATGTCAGACATCGATAACGTGCTTTACGAGATGGAGCAACGCGGCCAGGATTATTTCGACGAGACCCTGCGCCTGCCGCGCGTGCTCGATCTGCTGAACAAGAGCCGCATCCAAAAGGAGTTCGAGCAGCGTGTGGTTGCAGACGTACCGCAAAAAATTGAAACCAAGGTCAACGAGATGATTGATTGGTTGGTAGAGGCTAACCTGCGCCAGTGGCAGGCAGTGATGGAGCATATCGCTGACCGCCGTCGGGAACACGAAGAACGCATCATCGGTGATGCCGCGGGAGGCAGCTTTCACTATGATCGGGAGAAGCTGATCGAAGGGGTGGGACGTGAAGCCCAGCGCGTGGTGGAAGGTTATGACCGCGAGGTTGAAGCCCGTCTTATGGCAGAAGGAGCCCAAACTGCTGTGGCTGCCCTGGCAGCTACCGAGGTGGGTGCCATCGGCTTAGGCGCACTAATAGCCGTCCTGGCTACCACGGCAGCTGCAGATGCCACGGGAATCCTGCTGGCCAGTGTGATTGCGTTGTTAGGACTGTTCATCATTCCAGCCAAAAAACGCCAAGCCAAGGTGGAGCTGCGCCAGAAGATCGCCGATCTGCGCCAGCAGCTCACCCAGTCATTACGAACCCAGTTCGAACGAGAGATGGAGCGCGGGATACTAAATATCCAAGATGCCATTGCCCCCTACTCACGCTTTGTGCGCGCCGAGCAGGGTAAGCTGGAGCAAGTTCAATCCAAATTGGATGAGACTAAGAATGGTCTGGAGAAGCTGAAAGTGCAGGTACAGGAAGTAATCAACCTGTAATTTTGTCAGTTTCAATCTAAGTCAAGTAATCCACATTTATGGTTAATAAAATACAACGCAGGTGAACTGAACCCTGAAAAGAAGACAAATAAAAGAAAGCACCTCATGCAAAAATAATAGCATGAGGTGCTTTTCTATGTCTGGAACTAAAGGAATGACACATTACAACCTGGAGATTTAGCTACAAGAAGTTCATCTGCGTAAACGAGAAGGGCTATGCTATTCCCAAATAGCCGAGCAGCTATAGATCCGTAAGGCTGCACGCATCGAGAAATGGTGCCAGGCCTACCGTGGAGAAGGGAAACTTGCTTTTCACAGACCTATTGGAAGACCCCGGAAAGTTGAATCAGAGCTGACGTCCCTGGCTCGGCTGCAAATGGAGAACGCAGACCGGGAAGATAGATGGCTCGCCTGACACTGGTTACCTATCAGGTTGAGGCAACTTCAATTGCTGTCCCTGGGTGTACCGCATCTTCTCCTTCTTATTCCACACCACTACTCCCCCGCTGCCTACCACCTGATAGCCCTCCTCACTAACAACCAGGGCAGTATTACCTTCAATACCCAACAACGTCTGTTGATCGCGCACGAGCAGTTGTAATAAATTGATCATGGCAACCGGTATCTCATCGAAATGGGGCATAATGACCATGCCCGAGAGCAGCCCAAAGGCAGGCTTTAAACCGGGAAAACCAGGCATGTGCTCGCCCATGATCATCGCCCCGGCGCTACACCCCGCTACCACCCCACCTTGTTTCAATATTTTCAAGACCGCCTCCCACACCAGGCTATGTACCAGCGTGCGGTATAAGTAATCTGGTTTTCCACCCGATAAATAAACAAAGTTCGCCTGCCTGATCTGCTCAGCGAACCGGGCATCATTGGCGCTGGGAGGGTCAATCACAGGTAGAGAATCCACCTGCGCACCCAGCCGTGAAAAGTGTACCTTTCCCAGCTTCATCCAGTAGTTGATGCGTTCACTGCCTTCTGTCCCAGCTGCGGTAGGAAGGCAGATCACGTTAGGTGCAGTTTTCAGCTGACCCAGCAGGTAGCGGTCCACTGGCTCCATGGGGGGTAAATATTCGCCACTGCCAACGAGCGCCAGCATGTTACTTTGAATTCTCCCAGGATTTACTAAACTTAATGATCCGCCGATAGATGTACCACATTTTAAGGTCGGATATCGGCCTTTGCTCTTTGATCAGCCGCATGGCCTCGTTTGGAGACATCCCCTGGGCGATTAAAATACACGCCCCCATGGCGGGTCCGCGGTGCCTGCCTTTCGCGCAGTGCGTATAAACCACCCCTCCATCGTCGATCACTATCAAGGCCTCGAGCACGCCTTTCTTGAGCAAACATACAGGGATGGGAAAGATAGGCGAATCGATCACTGGCAGCCATACACTTCGCATCGGAGGGGTACGTGGGTCGTGGCTGGGTGGCAGCCCAATGCGCATGTTGATCACCAGGTTGACACCCAGATCATGCAGCGCAGCATAATCGCCCGTCTTCGGCGTTGTGCCGATGTACAGGTTGTCAGTTATCTTTGAATAATCCATCGCTAACTATTTTCCCACCTGGCTTCCGCGCCTCGGCTGGCCTGGCACAGATACACGCTGGCTGTCCTGCCCATCTTTTTACAATATCCTTCAACCAATCCCTGAATGAAAGCTGGAGCGTTGATTTCGTCCACCAGGTTCACCGTACAACCCCCGAACCCCGCCCCGGTCAGGCGTGCCCCATAAATCCCGGGCAAACCACGGGCAATCTCCACTAAGCAATCCAACTCAGGCAAGCTGACCTGGTACAGATCCCGCAGGCTCTTGTGACTGGCAAACATGAACCCACCAAACATCTGAATGTCACCCCGACCAAGAGCAATGATCGCCTGCTCCACACGATGGATTTCTTTGACCACGTGTTCAGCACGCATTTCAACCACTGGGGGCAGTAAAGTGGAATATGCAGCCAGTTCTACGGAAGATACATCGCGTAAGGACGTGATACGCGGCAGGTATTTTTGAAGCAGCTGCACAGCCTGCTCACATGCCGCCCGGCGGTCATTGTAACCAGAATTCGTCAAGCTGCGTCGGATACCTGAATCGGCAATAACAATGGCAGTACCAGATGGCAACCTGAGTGATTCCCAGTCCAGGTTGCGTGTATCAAAACGGAGCACATGCCCCTCCACCCCACAGACACTGGCAAATTGATCCATCAAGCCTGACGATACCCCCACATACTCATTTTCGGCCCGTTGGCACAATCTAGCCAGGGCAAGCTTATCCACATTCCAACCAGATAGTGCCTGCCAGGTGGTGGCAAATGCTACCTCTACTGCTGCTGAGCTACTTAAGCCAGCTCCAATGGGGATATCTGAAGAATAAATTGCATTCATCCCTGTCAATGCATACCCAGCTTCTTGCAAAGCCCAAGCCACTCCAGCCGGGTAACGCGCCCAACCGGGTAGTGGCTGGCCCGTGCTATCGATCTTCTGGTCAAGCTCGCGTAAGCTGAAAGCGACCTGCCGCTTTAGATCATGGGCATGTAACGTCACAAGACTGCTGGCAGCAGGTGCTGCTGCCAGGCTCACCCGCCGGTCGATCGCTGCCGGCAACACCACCCCCTCGTTATAGTCGACGTGCTCACCCAGGAGATTCACCCGCCCAGGTGCACGGACTGTAACGGTTGGTTTATATCCGAAAATCACTTCAAAGATGGAAGCAATATCCATAGGTTGTCAGATACCTTGCCCAAGTGAGATCTACTTGCATTGTTTCACTTTTCTATCTAGCTTGAAAATAAAATGCATTTGGAAAATCGGGCTGGGCTTGATCTTCCTTACCGCTCCACGAGTCAATCCTGATCCGGTAAACTGAAGTGATATCTACTTCTTGGGGAAGGATCTCGCGGTAATCGACCCCTGGTTTTAGATGCGGAAAATAACGATCCAACAGCAGCTGTAAACCATGTACTGCTTGTTCAGCATCCGTAACTATCTCAATCTTGCCATAGATCACTACGCTGGCATACTCTACCCCTACCTCCATGGCAGTATCAGCTGGTAGCAGGCGTCCCATCTCCGCCACGCAAAAGCTTATGCGTGGGTTACGCTCAATATTGGTACGCATGCGACCCACTAACGCCCCGTGGATATATATGGAGTGCTCACTTTCATCATATACAAAGTTCGTTGGTTTGATAAAGGGCTGCCTGTCCATTTCGGTAGCCAACATTCCGAATGGCAGGCGTTGTAATGTTGCCTTGATCCAGGCATCGTCTTTGGCGCGGTCTTTCCTCAATGGCAGATTGATGGGTACACTAGAGCTATTCATTACGGATCATTCCTCGGTCAAAGTTTATCATCATATAATCGATCACGTACCTATCAACACACCAATCGAAGTCAGCAGGCTGGTCAGCAGCACCAGGATGATGATATAAGGTAGCATCATGCGCATCACCTCGCCTTCTCTGCCTGCCAGGTCAGCTGTGCTTGTTCCGACTACAATCTTGGCGGGTGCCACCACGCTGGCTAAACCTGCTCCAGCAGTCTGCCCAGCCAGGATGATGACGGCGCTGTAGCCCAGCAGTTGGGCTGTCCGCAGCTGCAATAGAGCAAAAACCACATTCGAGTTGGTGTTACTGCCAGTCATAAAGGCACCCAGCGCGCCGATCCACGGAGCCACAAACGGGAACAGACCTCCCGCCAGGTCAGCCAAGCCACGCGCCAGGGCATCCGTCATCCCGCTGAACTCCATGACAGTAGCCATACACAGCATCAGGAGGATACTCAAGCTGGGTGACCAAACCCGCTTCACCGTGCCTTTAAGAATAGAGCGAAACGCTCCTGGCTGATACCTGCCCGCTATCTTGTAAATCAAGTAAACCAGCAGGGCAGCATAGAATAAGATCGCCCCAGCATGATTGAGCAAGGATATGGATTTGCCACCTGTCTGATGAATATGGCCCAACCCTGTGCTAAGTTCTGGGTTCGACACCCTGATCACAACCCCTCCCAGCAGACCCTTGACCGCAGGAATAAGCAGGATGATGGCAGTGATCATCACCAAAATGGCATAGCCTGATACGGCCACCCCCAGGCTTTTTAATCCCAGGTTGCCGGCGTTGCTTTGGGTTCCACGATGTAACCTAGCCAGGCCAAAACTCACCAACAGGCCCGCCATACCACCTATGAACGAAGCCGTATTCCAAGGCCCATAGGTGGCAATAAAAAGCTGGACGCCCCCCATCACGATCCCGAGCAGGATGGCTATCGGAACAAGCCGCAGCATCGGCTTCCATCCCACTGTACAATGAAGTACAAGAATCCCGGTGATCATGGCAGCAATACCCAGGAACAAGGCGCTCGGGAAGGCTAGCTCAATGCTGGATAATCCCGTTGTGGAAAGCAAAGCCTGGAATGCTGAGCCCAATGATCCAAATGTCACCGCCCAACCGCTGCCGACCGAAGGGACGATGATGGCCGCAATCGGCGGAAAACCCAAACCCAAAAGGATAGGAGCAACTACAGCTACAGGAACACCGAAGCCTCCCACCCCCTGCAGGAAAGCCGCGAATCCCCAACCGATCACCAACGCTTGCATTCCTCTGTCTGCGGTGAGGTGCGGCAAAGCTTCCCCGATCTGCTTTACTGCTCCCGCTTCATCTGTCACCCTGTAAAACAAGAAGGCTGCCCAGATGATCAGTAAAACGTCCAGGCTGGACATTAGCGCCTTGAGATGGGCATACTCCAACAAGCGAACGCCTGCCTTGAAATACAGCACGGAGATTAACAAGGCTGCAAGATAGCCCGCCAGGCTGGCTCGCACAGCACTCCAACGCAAACCCAGCATCAACACCAGGATTAACAGGATGGGAAGTAATGCAAGCAAGAATGGAGCCATTTGTTTACCTGTAACCAACTAGTGAAATCATCGGATCGAGATCTTACGAGTAATCCTGGTCAAGCGCCACCCTTCAAATAGATACCCTGCGGGTCCAGGTCTTCACGCAGGATACGCAGCTCTTCAGCACTGGGTGATTCCGTAATATGTAGGGTCTCAGCCACCTTAAGGTCCCAACCGGTGTTCTCACGTGCCTGCTCCACCGTAGCGCCGGGATGCAGCGCAGTCAATATCAGCTCACCAGTCGCGTCCGGCTCCATCAATCCCAGGTCGGTCACTACCGCCAGCATGCCGCCTCCTCTCAGGTTGGCTTTCTTCCGCTCCTCCCTTCCGCTTAAAAATCCAGCGGAAGTACGGAAGTCTAGTTTACCAGGGAAGCGTCGTTTGGAATGGGGGGTCAGCAGGTAGCAGCGGTTCGCCCAAGCAGCGATCTCCATCGAGCCGCCCGAACCAGGCAGGCGTACCTTGGGGTGTTGATAGTCTCCAATCACTGTAGCATTGATATTGCCGTAGCGGTCAATCTGCGCCCCACCCATAAAGCCCACATCTACATTGCCACGCTGCAGGTAGAAGGCGAAAATATCGTACATACTGCATACCGCTAATGCCCCGCTGACCAGGGTTGGGTCACCAATGGAAAGGGGCAGGCGGGCAGGTTGAGCACCGATTACTCCCGCCTCGTAAATCATCAACAGGTTTGGGGCATGCGTACGGCGTGCCAGGTTGCAAGCCAAGTTGGGTAAACCCACCCCCACGAAAACCCGGTCACCGTCACGCAGCAGGCGGGCAGCATTAATCGTCAGAAGTTCAGGAGATGTGTAGTCGGCCATGTCTAGTATTTCCCATAATCCACGGTAGCGCTGGGCCGGCTGTCTATCTTTAACCGATGATGCACCTCACTACCCAGCTTTTCCCAGTATTCATCGCGGTCACGAACTCCGTACACCCATTCATCAAGGTAACTCAGCGTGGCGTCACGGTTACTGCTGATCTCATCCCACTTCAGGTAGAAGTCGTTATCCCGATCATAAAAGCCCTGGGTGTAAGAGGGATGGGCACAATGGGGCACCAGGCACACTGCATCGACGATAAATCCCGGG
Source organism: Anaerolineales bacterium (assembly GCA_003105035.1). NCBI lineage: Bacteria > Bacillati > Chloroflexota > Anaerolineae > Anaerolineales > Anaerolineales bacterium. Next base: position 204,551 of record PQAL01000005.1, read on the forward strand.
ATGAGCGTCCGGTTGGGATCAGAACGGATGATCGATTCATCAACAATCTCCTCGGCGGTTAAGATAACCCGCTCTGCAGCAAAAGCCGCCTCCTTCTGTTCTCCGATGATGCCCCAAATGTGAGCATTACCGTCCGCATCCGCCCGCTGCACGTGCACAATGGCTACATCCGGTTTGAGGGCTGGCACCACCACCACGTCACCTCCGCTGTAAGGGTCCTGCACCGTGCGGTAATTTGGATTGGCCTTTTCAAGGTCACCGGCGGCAGTGGGGTTCATTGGCATAAACGGCAAGCCGGTAGCCCCAGCCTGCAGGCGTGAAATCATCCCGAAATGTGAGTATTCCTCCCACTCCAATTTACCAGCTTCAATCTCTGTCCGCACAATCCTCAGCGAACCTACCCCAGGGTTGCCCATATAGGAGAAGATGACTTTACGAGCACACCCTCCTGCTACCATCTGGTCATAAATCAAATCAGGCGTGGCACGGGCGAGGGTTAATTCGCGTTTGCGCTGCCGGATGATCTCATGCCCGGCGGCGAATGGGATCAAATGGGTGAAACCCGCCGCATACACCAAGTCGCCATCCCTCACGTGTTGGCGTACCGCTTCACCAAGCGAGATTACTTTAGACATAACGTTGTTGGCCTCCTATCATGAATAGCTCAGTGCTCATAAGGCTGATTTTTCTTTTCGGCTTTTCTCTGCCGTTGTTGTTCACGCCATTTACGCAAGGTGCGGAAACGCATGCTCTCAGCGGGTGGTGGCTGGCCGCGCAGCATCAACAGCCCACCCAGCAAAACAATCACCACTCCCGCACAAAAATACCCATACGATGGGTTTTGGGCCTGGTCCATGGCAAAAAATACCACCAGAAGGATCAAGCCAATGAATAACAAGAACCTGCCAATCTTACTCTTGCTGACCGGAATATTCTCCTCACTAGAATTGTAATCGCAATCCGATAGAAAATCGTAGGGGCGTGCGAGAGAAATTATAAAACAGGATTTCAATCCTCTCCCTGCGCCCCTCTGTTATTTGCCGTTTTTTCCTGATAAGTTTCGCTAGTTAACGCTATCAGCCTAAATTCAACAATACCAGTGCCACGCAATGCTCAGCGGATTACGGTGCGGATTTGTTCGTGCATGTATTGGGGTAGATAATAGTGCCCACCCCCGTTCTTGCCTGTGGAGCCTGAGCCTTTCCAACCTCCAAAAGGTTGAAAACCTGGCCAGGCCCCGGTGGTAGCGCCCTGCGGGCGATTGGCGTAGTTCACACCTGCTTCAATGTTGTTAAAATACCACTCAACCTCATCCTCGGCCCCGTAAAAACCGGACGTCAGACCGTAATTGACCGAATTGGCCTGCTGCATGGCCTCTTCCAGGTTCTTGACTCTCCCAATGGTAGTGATTGGAACAAACATCTCATCCTTCCACAGGTGATGAGCAAACGGTACATCGGCAACCAAGGTCGGCTCGCAGAAGTAACCCTTACTGTATTCGCCTTCGGTGCGAACCTTGCCACCGGTCAGGAAGGTGCCAGCTTGCGAAAGCTCCTCGGTGTAATTCAAAAAATCCTTGTAAGAATTACGGTTGACAACTGGCCCTAAGTAAACTTCCCGCCGTGTTGGGTCACCGATCACCAGCTTGTTGATGCGCTCCGCCAGCATGGATGTCAGCTGATCATAAACAGGAGCTTCCACATACACCCGCGAGGCTGCCGAGCATTTCTGGCCCTGTAACCCGTATGCTGAGCGGATGATACCAGTGGCAGCTTTTTCCAGGTCGGCATGTTTGCTCACGATCACCGGGTTTTTGCCACCCAGCTCAAGTATGATCGGCCGGATATATGAGCAGTTGGAGAAATCGCGATAGATGCCCATCCCCACGTTGAAAGAACCGGTAAAGGTGGCTCCGTCTACATCCGAACAGGTAATCAGGGCCTGTCCAAGGGTGCTGCCCGGCCCTGTGACGAAGTTGAAGGTCCCATCAGGCAGGCCGGCATCACGCAGGCACTCGGCGATTAACCGCACCACCCACGGGGTATCCGAGGCAGGTTTCATTACCACAGTATTCCCCGCCACCAGGGCAGCTCCCACCGGTCCACCGGTTAGTGAGGCGGGGAAGTTGAACGGGCTGATCACTAGCCAGGTGCCGTAAGGGCGCATGATGGAAATATTCCTGGCAGTGTACCCCACCAGCGGGTCTTTACCCATTTCCACGATATAACCCTTATTGCGCTCCATCTCGTCACAGTAGAAAGAGATCAGGTCAGCGGTCTCCTGCACATCACCGAGGCTCTCCATGCGGTTTTTGCCCACTTCCATTGAAAGGGCTGCGGAAATTGTAAATATCCGCTCGCCGATCAGGTCAGCCGCCTTACGAAGCAAGACCACGCGCTCCTGCCAAGGCAAGCGGCTCCACACTGGAAAAGCTTTATGGGCAGCTGCCAGAGCATCCACCGCATCCTTGGCTCCTCCCTTTTGAAACAATCCTAAAACGATATCCGTGTTGGTCGGTGAACGGTCTTCAATCTTTTCAGGGGAAAAGCGGTCTTTCCCACCGATCATCATGCCATATTCCTGCCCCAACCCGGCCTTCAGCCTAGCCAGGGCTCCATCAAATTGCGTATGCAATTCTTCTGGGGGATTGAACATGGTGGCGTATGTAAGCTTAAAACTCTTGTCCATTGTTTTTCCTCCTAACAATAAGTGGGTGTAGTATAGCATTTGGATGCACTCTCGTCAAAATAGTTTTTTTTAATGTTTTAGGAGGCTGGATTAACCAGTTACCTATTGTCATAATAGGTTAAGTGGTGTAAATTATAGTTACAGATACTCAAGAATATGCAATATAAATTGCATATTGTGTGGCGATCTTGTGATGATCATGCAGATTAATAGGGGAAATAATGTATCAAATAATGAATTCAGTCCAGGAGAGATAAAATGAAAACGCCCGCTTCTTTTGTCTTGTTCATCCTTTCAGCATTGATCCTAACCAGCTGCCAGGGTTCGAGCACTACCCAATTGGAAGCCACTAATCAGGCTCTGGTCAACCAGGTCAATTCCATGATGACGCAGCTTACCCAACAGGCCAGCCTGCCCAACCAACCAGCTACCCAACAAGCTACGGCACCCACCCAGGCAACCCTTCCAACTGTTGCCCCATCGCCGATACCCACCTCCCAATCTCTCCAGACCGAAGGAGTAATCACCCCGTCGCTGATCGTCTCCGGTTCAGGTGAGATCACCCCCTGGACGAATAAGACCCCTTATGCCATGTCTCTCTTTGGGGTGGCCAACGTCCACCTGCTGTGCGACCCAGCTGATACCACGGATGGTAAGGTCTGGATAGACGACAAGACCTATAAGGTGAGCTGTAATCCCAACAGCGAATCGTGGATCCCCTGGAAACAAGATATTACCGTGGGAGATCATTACATATATTCGCAAAATCCAGCCGACAGGTATGAGTTCTGGACAATTGGAACCACCCCCTTCACCATCCACAATAAATTCGAAGGCACCGACTATATGTTCAATATTCCCATGGCGGGAATCTATAACCTCACCGCCAATTTGATTAAAGGTGCCTTCAACGTCTACATCACCTGCGAAGACGCCCAGAACTTTAACTACAAGATCATCCAGTCCACCACGATCCAGGTGGTGTTAAACCCCGCCAGGTGCGAGTTGATCGTGCGCGACGCCCCTCCAGGGACGGTGACTCCAGGTGAAATCGAGGTCAGCCTGGAATTCGCAAAATAACTTAATCTACCCGTGAATTATGTGATATAAAACAAGCATGTTCTTCAGTGGTTCCTCCTTTATTGGCATCGACCCCACCGCCGGGCGCAGGCCATTTTCCTATGCCGCCTTGGACTCTGACCTGAACCTGACTGCGTTAGGCAGTGGCAACGTCGAAGAAGTGCTGGCTTTCACTGCCGGCCAACACCAGTCGGTGGTGGCGGTGTGCGCTCCCCGTCGGCCAAACCAGCGCTTGATGGAGCGTAGCGAGCTGCGCGATAGCCTCAATCCTCCCCCCCGTCCGGGGCGCTGGACGAACTTTCGCCTTGCTGAATACCTGCTACGCCAACACAATATCAGCTGTTATAAGACCCCCTCCGACGCGAAAGCTTGCCCCAATTGGATGAAGGTGGGCTTCCACCTTTATCACCGATTGGAGCAAATGGGCTTCATTGCGTACCCTTCGCCTGAGTCAGCCCTGCAGTGGCTGGAAGTCTACCCACACGCTTGTTTCTGCTCCTTGTTGGGTCATGCGCCTCTGCCCAAGCATACCCTGGAAGGCCGCCTGCAAAGGCAGTTGGTGCTTCATCAACTCAAGCTTTCCGTGCATGACCCGATGGATTTCGTCAAAGGCATTACCCCTCAAAACATACTGCAGGGTGACTTTTCGACCATCCAGATATACACAACCGGCGAGCTTGATGCCCTGGCAGCCGCCTACACAGCCTGGCAAGCGGTCACCCATCCCGATCAGATCACTGGCCTGGGAGAGGCATCGGAGGGTGTGGTATTTCTGCCAGTGTCTGAGCTGAAACGCCGCTATTAGAGATCCCCAAATGCCCAACATAGAAGAGCTGCTGCGTAAGGCCATGGCAGACGGTAAGTTCGACAACCTACCCGGAAAGGGCAAGCCCTTGCGTCTTGAAGAATCGAACCCACACGCTGACCGCGAGTGGGAGCTGGCCTACAAAATGCTAAAGGACTCAGGCTATTCCCTGCCGTGGATCGAAGAGATTAAAGATATTGATAGCCAGCTGGATTCTGCTCGAAATGAGCTTCGCCTGGCCTGGGCAACTTACCAGGCTGGCTTCGCACAGACATCAACTGCAAATGCGGCTGCAATGGAGTGGGGGCGCGCCCAGGCTGCTTTTAGAGAAAAAGCCCACCAGTTGAATAAGCGTATCCGCACGGTTAACTTACAGGTGCCCAACTTACGCTTCCAACGCCCGGTATTGGATCCGGATCGAGAAATTCAGCGCATAGCCTCGAGCTGAATAAGATCTTTTCATCGGATGACTCACAAGTAGAGGGGAGACTCACATGCCGCTGAATACCACCAGCCAACCATCCTCACCAGCTGCGGATTCTCGCACCTGGTTCAAGCTGATCCTGACCTATCTGCTCATTCCAATCACCCTGTTCGCGTGTGCTTGGGATCTCAGCTGGTGGCAGGCCTGGATCTATTCGATGCTTGTATTCGCGGCCGGCGTGGGGGGACGTATGTGGGCCGAGCGTCGCCACCCCGGGCTAATGGAGGAGCGCATACAATACGAAAAAGCCCCCGATGTGAAGTCCTGGGATAAGATCCTTGCCCCGCTGATGGCGGTGAGTGTCGCCTTCCCGTTATTAATCGTGGCCGGTCTGGATCACCGCTTTCGCTGGTCGCCACCCTTCCCGATCTGGCTCAATCTGCTCGGGCTCATCCTAAGCGGCCTTGGATATACGCTGGCCGTGTGGGCGCTGGTTGAGAACCGCTTTTTTTCCAGCGTCGTGCGCATCCAGGTCGAGCGTGGGCACGTAGTTTGTGATACAGGTCCATACCGGATCGTACGCCATCCAGGCTACCTTGGCAATATCCTTCCGCTGGCAGGTATCGTGCTCGCTCTGAGCTCGTTGTGGACGATCATCCCAGCCTTAGCGGCATTGATCATCGCTCTCATAAGGACATCCTTGGAGGATCGTACGCTGCAGGCTGAGCTACCCGGCTACAGTGAGTATGCTCAACAGGTACGCTATAGGCTGTTCCCAGGGATTTATTGATATGGCAAACATGACAGCCTCGAATAAGGATTGGACTCGTCCTAGCCAAATCGCTTGTTAATTGGGTTTTCGCTGCGATACCAGCTAAACGTGCTAAGTATGCTGCCCCAGAATAGTTCACCCTTGTCAATAAATGTAACCACCTTTGAAACCTGTGGGTGCTACACCAACGCCTTCGTACCCGAAATTAATACATAAGCATTAACTTCAGGACAACACAATATATTAATATAAAATGAGTTCAGTGCTATAATCAAACTAATAATATTCGCGGGGATTAGCTTCGAATAAATATCTTCAACCAATAAACCGGATTTTTACCGCAAACACAGGGAGGAGTGCGATGAATATCCAACCATCACCTCAACTTCCATTCTCCGACCTGCCCGAAGGCACGGTCACCTTTCTCTTCACCGACATCGAGGGTTCCACCCAGCTGCTGCACCGCTTGCGCGATAAATACGCCAGCCTGCTCGAAGAGCACCACCGCCTCCTGCGCGAGGCTTTTACCCATTGGGATGGCCACGAGGTCGACACTCAGGGCGATGCTTTCTTTGTGGCCTTCAGCCGTGCCACACAGGCGCTTAATGCTGCCGTAGAAGCTCAGCGTAATCTAGCCGAGCAGGCCTGGCCAGATGGATTGAGCGTGCGCGTTCGGATGGGCCTCCACACCGGGGAGCCCTGGAGTGGTGAGGTGGGCTATACCGGCATGGATGTGCATCGCGCTGCCCGCCTCGCCCACGTGGGCCATGGTGGGCAGGTGCTGCTTTCCGAAACCACCACTGCCCTGGTGCGAGATGAGCTACCTCAGGGAGTATCCTTGCTCGACTTAGGCCGCCACCTGCTTAAAGACATCCATCGCCCCGAGCACATCCAGCAGCTGGTGATCGAGGGCTTACCCTCCGAGTTTCCGCCCCTCACTTCCCTGGAGGTGCTACCCCCTGATTCAGCCCGCCCACGCCGTAAGGTGGGTGCCTGCCCCTATAAAGGGTTGGCGGCTTTCCGGGAGGGGGATGCACAATTTTACTTCGGGAGAGAAACTTTCGTGGATGCCCTGGAGCAAGCTGTCACCACCCACAAGCTGGTGGCAGTCATATTGGGGTCGTCGGGCTCAGGCAAATCCTCCGCCATCTTTGCCGGGTTGCTGCCGCGCCTGCGCAATCTGGGCAGCTACCAGTTCGCCACCTTCAGGCCAGGCACGCAGCCATTCTACAGCCTGTCAGATGCGGTGATCGAGCTCCTCGAGCCAAACCTGAGCAAGATGGACCACCTGACCGAGACCAGCAAGCTGGCAGAGCAGCTTACCAACCAGAAGGAAGTGCACCTGGCGAAGGTGCTCGAGCGCATCCTGAAGGACTCACCGGGCACGAAGCAGGTGTTGCTGGTAGTTGACCAGTTCGAAGAGTTGTATACCTTGTGCCCGGATGCAGGGTTACAGAATGCTTTCATCGATGAGCTGGTGGCGACGGTGGAAACCTCCAAAAACAGTAAAACTGGTCTGGCAATCATATTGCTCACCATGCGGGCCGACTTCATGGGCCAGGCTTTGCTCCACCGGCCTTTCGCTGACGCCCTGCAGGAAGCCACATTGCTGATGGGGCCCATGACTCGACAGGAGCTGCACACCACCATCGAGAAACCTGCTGAGCTGCAAGGTGCCGCCTTCGAGGCGGGGCTGGTAGAACGCATCCTGGACGATGTGGGCCAGAAGCCCGGCAACCTGCCGCTGTTGGAATTCACCCTCACCCAACTGTGGGAGCGCCAGACCGATGGCTGGCTCACCCATGCTGATTACGAAGCCATGGGCTGCGTGGAAGGTGCCCTGGCGGCCTATGCTGACCAGGTGTTTGCTGACCTGGATGAAAATGAGCAGGAGCTTGCCAGGCATGTCTTCGTGCAGCTGGTGCAGCCCGGGGAAGGCACCGAAGACACCCGCCGTATCGCCACCCACGCCGAGCTGGGCGACGAGAGCTGGAAGCTGATCCAGTACCTGGCTGACCGCCGCCTGGTGGTCACCGGGCGCGATGCCCTGGGTCGCGAGACTGCCGAGGTGGTGCATGAGGCCCTCATCCAGCGCTGGGGGCGTTTCTGGGAGTGGATGAACGCCGACCGCGCTTTCAGGGCCTGGCAGGAGCGCTTGAGGGGCTCACTGCGCCAGTGGCAGGAGAGCGGGCAAGATGAAGGAGCTTTACTTGCCGGGGCACCCCTGGCTGTGGCCCAGGACTGGCTATCCCAACGCAGCAGTGAGCTGAACCCGGCCGAGACCGGTTACATCCAGGCCAGCCAGGCTCTGCAGGTCAGGCAGCAAAAAGAGCGCCAGCGCAGAAGACAGTGGACCATCATCGGGCTGACTGCTGGCCTGGTGGTTTCCCTCGCCCTGGCTGCTTTCGCATTTGTTCAACGCCAGGCAGCCCTACGCCAGGCATCTATCGGTCTTGCCTCTCAGGCATTGATCGAGCTGGATGGTTCACTGCCGGAAAGGGGCGTCTTGCTGGCATTAGAGGCCCTGAAACAATATCCCTACACGCCCCAGGCGGAGGCTGCCCTGGCCAGGGCTGTGCAAGAGTCATTACCTTACCAGGATATTTTAGGATTTAGCAACATTGCTCAAGATGCCCGTGTTATTACCTGGTCACCGGATGGGAGGTACATTGCTGTCGGAGGCATTATTGGTGTAGTTGGCAATAATAACTTTGCTATTGCTGATGTAGCTACCCATCAGTTGAGCATGATTCTCCCTGTTGTTGGGCTTGAAGTCCATGGGATTGCCTGGTCTCCCGATTCCAGTCATTTAGCATTGGTAACCAATGATTCGTTCGTAACCGGTGATTCGGTTGAGTCAACGAATAACAAGTTCCTCGTATATGATACAACGAGTGGAGATTTGCTTTTATCCCTAACGACAAGTGGTGAATTCTCGCTGGATTGGTCACCAGACGGTCAAATGCTGCTGACAGGCGGTATGGATGGGGTATGCCGCCTATGGGATGCCGAAACAGGCGCCCTGCTCCATGAGTACCCCGTACATTCTGTTGATGTCATGGATGTCCACTTTTCCCCCGATGGCACACGCTTTGCAAGCATCTCCCGTGATGACACGGTGGTCATCCAGGATATTGCCAGTGGCAAAGTACTCCTGACCATTGGAGAGCCTCTCACAAATATTCCTGACTTTTCAGATCCAGCCATTAAAATTGATTATAGGCTTAGCTGGTCTCCGGATAGCAAATATCTGGCGGTTGGTTATCCTGATGGGAGTGTGGAAATCTGGGATACCACACTCAGAGAGAAGTACAGGGATTTAAAGGGACATACTGGGGGAATCATTGACATGGATTGGTCCCCAGATGGACGCTATATAGCCACTAACTCTGGTGATAGAACCGTCCGCCTATGGGAAGCCAGCAAGGGGAGGCTGGTTCTCACCATCAACAGCAAATGGTGGGCACTGGATTTCTCTCCAGATAGTCGTTATCTGGCAACCAGCCTTAACAATATACGCGTTTGGGACTTATCCGTTTTACCTCCCATCCTGCCATTCTCAACGGTTCCACCTATAGATTGGTGTGATTTAATGTGGTCGCCGGACGGGAGATATCTGGTTGATAGTTGTGCGGTTCGCGATTCAGCGAATGATTACCAGGCCGTGATAACAAACCTGGGCCATTTAATTGGCTGGTCACCAGACAGTACACGCATCGTTGGAGGTCTAGAAACCGACCCAAATTGGAATGCCGTAATAGTTGATATTAAAACCGGTAAGACACTTGTGGAATTGAAAACAGCCACACCAACACAAACTATGGGTTATCCTTCATCCGGGTGGTCTCCAGATGGTAGCATGGTGGCGAGTACTAGTTTTCAACCCAATTTTACGGTGATATGGAACCCCAATACAGGAGAGGAGATCGCGCGCACCCCAGATTACGACTGTCACTTGGCGCGACCGATGTTCTCGCCGGATAGTCAATTATTCGTAGTCGGCTGTAACTATACTGGTGGTGATACACCATTGAGAATTTTCGACCCCCACACGGGTGAGCTGGTGCGCGAGATCCCCAGCCAGGACGGCATGACCATTTCAGGGGTCTGGTCACCAGATGGAAAGTACATGGCAGTAACTTACTCTGAATCAATGGTACGTATCTATGACACTAACAAGTGGGAAGAGATTCAGTCCTTCGCAGCACATACCGGCGAGGTGTGGGATGTTAATTGGTCGCCGGATGGCAAGCGCCTGATGTCAGGGGATGGGAATGGTCAGGTATTTGTGTGGGATTTCGCCACTGGGCAAGTGGTGCAGAGCTTTATCAGCCTTGCGATCTATAGTGTGGATTGGTCTCCCGATGGAAAATTAATCGTTGATGGTGGATGCACAAATGAGTGTTTTATGACCTTCCACCGCGCCTGGCAGTCCACCCAGGAGTTGATCGATTACGCCAAAGAGTGCTGCGTGTTCCGCGATCTTACGAAGGGCGAGCGCACGCAGTTCGGGCTGCCGTGATGGTCATGTAGGGGCGTAGGGGTGGAATCCCAAGTGACATATGTACAAATTACTCCCCAACGCCCCACCTAAATGATTCCCGGCACATAAAATCGATCTTCTATCCAGGTCGCGGGATTAGCTTCAATATAATCCGTAATTTGCTTATACTCCCTTTCATTACGAATGATATGCTCATAATAATTCCGCTGCCAGACAGGCGGATTTGTATAACCGCGTATAGCATTGATCCGATACGTCACCGATGCCTTATACGCCTTCACAATGGCTCCTAGAGAACCCGGAGTAACATTATGGTCGCTGTAGGGGCGCAGGGAGGGGATTTTCTCATGACCCATCTTGGATACCTGCCCTGCGCCCCTAACAAGATGAATAATTCCATGCATGTGATTCGGCATGATTACAAATGTAGTAAATTCTGACGGAGGGAATCTTTTCTGCAATCGGTTCCATTGCTCATGAGCAATCAGACCATAAGAACTTAATCGAATCTCTCCATTAACAACTTCACTAAACAGGCACTTCCTTTGAAAAGTTGTAATCGTAACAAAATACGCGCCTTCCATGGAGTAGTCATAGCCCTTCATACGAATTGACCGTCGGTGGTATTTTGGTGCATCAACCATGATAAAACGATACTCCATTCATTTTGATGGAAATATTGTCATTCTATTATGGATCATAACTATAGTTGGAAAGGTACATCTTAGGGGCGTAGGGGTGAAATTCTATGTGGTGCTTGAACAAATCCTCCCCTACGCCCCTACTTTCAACCACATCTACACGATTAAAAATTATCATATGCTCTTCAACAATTTCTCCCCGAACTCACACGGCTCTGACCGCTCGATCACTAGCTCTTTTGCCTTGTGGAAGCTCAGAAAATCTCGCATCGCGGTGGCCACCCCCGCCACCAGCTCCTCATCTGGTGCGACCCCTGGCTCAAGGTATAACGCTTTTAAACGCAGCACACTGGTCTTCCGCTCCAGCTTGGGATCAAAGCGCCCCACGATACGGTCCTTATGCAGGATCGACTGGCAGAAATAGCCATATTTCCGGTTCTCGGCCTTCACGTAGGACTCAATGATGTTCCGGTAGCCCCACACCTGCAGGTCTCTGCCCCGGCACCAGAACAGGTTATCAAAGAAGCTCAGGAAGGTTGTGCGCTCTGCCCGGATAGCTCCATCTGCCACCTGCTGCATGATTTGCAGCTGTCCGTGGTGCACCACCATCTCATATTGTTGACCATCCGCCAACACCGCCTGAAGCGGCACGATCACACCTTCATCCAGCAGCTCCTGTCTCACTCCCTTGGGTAATGCCCGGCGCATGTGATAGGCGTATTCGGCGATCTGGTTCGGCAGGCAGATACCCAACGCCAGCAGTCCCTGCTCAATCCAATATCGGTCGCGTTCCTGCAATCTCGGCATGCGGGTATCCACCCACCCTGGCAGCACCCGCTCCGTCAAGTCATACACGCGCTGGAAGTTCACCCGGTTGGCAATCATCAGATCACCCCGCGTGAACAGGTACTCCAGGGCGACCTTGGCTGGCTTCCAATCCCACCAGCTTCCCCGGCGCGGCCCATCGTATACAAAGTCCGAGGCTTTCAACGCCCCTTCCTGCTTAATGCGTTCATACACCACCGACACCAGCTCATGGCTTCCCTGCTGGTCCAGCCATTTGGTGTACCATCTGACCAACCCCTCTCGCCTCTTATCAAATTCGGGCAGCTGGTAACGGTAATCCTTCAGCGGCAGGATGGCTGCTACCCCCTGCACGCCCTCGAATAAGACACGTTCCTCCGGCACATAGACCAACCGGTCGAGGTCAGTGGGCGTGTAGCTGCCCAGGCGACTCCATAATACGATGTATTGGGCGCGCTGGATCAGGTTGAGGGTATCGATCTGCACGTAATTCAGCTGTTCAACCATCCGTTTGATGTCCCTTATATCCGGCGTTGTATCAGCCGCGTTGGGTCGGGTCAATCCTTGGGCATGCAAGGCCATGGTTCTGACCGCAGACAGTGGGTAAACCGTCATGCCCCACCCTGTCCATAGAAGACCACCTCGTGCGAGACCAGCCTGCCCTGGTTATAGCTGAACTTGGCGGAGAAGATACCCGGCCGATCCAACCAGGTGAGGAAGATGGCATCTCCATCCCACAAATGCAACGAGGTAAGCTCGGTATTATTCACCCACTGCAGGTTGCCTTCTGGCGAGTCAATCAGCTCGCCCGTGAATTCGGTCACGACGTACACGAACACATACCAGTCCTCAAAATCATCGAAGGCTGGGAAGGTCAGGATTCCCTTGAGCTGCGGGTGACGAGCTCGCAAGCCTGATTCTTCGTAGATCTCGCGCACAGCACATTCTTCCGGCATCTCACCGGGATCCAGCTTGCCGCCCAGTCCGTTCCACTTGCCCTGGTGCATGTCATTGGCTTTCTTGATGCGGTGCACCATCAGGGTCTGTCCATCGCGCCGCAGGTAACACAGTGTGGCTAGCTTCATTGATACCTCGTTGATTGATCCTTATCCACTAGCTGACGAGCAAGTGCTAACAGCCTGTCTTCATCGAAATATATGCCTTCGTCCATACGTGCGGCAGCCGCCACAGGAATGTACACTTCAAGCTGCTTCCCCTCGATGGGATTGAGCTGAAAATACCGCCGCAGATAGATCTGGTAGAACGGTCGCTGGATGATATTGAGCAGCTGAGCGCCATGGAAGCCTGAAGGTAGGCGCCCACCCCCAAATAGCAGGCTCGAGCGTGCCACGTCCATCAGTGGGCTGCCGCGTGAGGCATCGATCCAATCAATGATCACTGGCCCTCGCCTTGTCAGCAGGATATTACCGGGATGAAAATCGCCATGGCAGAGCTGATTCTCTTCCGGCATCTGGTTTACCACAGAGAACGCAGCCTGGCGCACCTGTTCAGGGAGCTTCTCGGCCCCTGAGATCTTGCTAATCAAGCACTCCTTCTGAGATGGCAGCTCGGGCACCTGGCGGGTGTGCATGTCGGCCTGCAGGTTAGCGAGCTGACGGGCAAATAGGGGCAGCTTCCACGGCTTACGGATCAGCATCTCTGTCATCGACGGTCCATCCACCCGCTCCAGCTCCAGCCCAAACCGGCCATTCATCTCGATAACATCCCCCACTGCCGGAACAGGCAGACCGGTGGCATGCACGGCGCGGCTGAGCCGCGCCTCATATTCCACAGTCTGAGGCGAGCGGCCCAGCCTGAAAAGCTTGAGCACACAACCTTCCCGCCAGGCGAAGATCTCAGCAGTTAACCCGACTGCAATGAGGGCACCGAGCTTATCCATGGCTGCACTTCTCACAAGGTTTTACATACGCTTCCCCATATCCATTCATAGATCCTCCCGCTTCACACCTTCAAACTCGAGGATGAAGTCCGCTCCATACGCCAGGGAGGGCGTTTGAAAGCCGGGTTTGAGCTCGCCTTTGAGCACCCGCTCCACGATCGCCACGGCCGTTTCAGCGGTGAGCTGGTAGCCATTCGGTGTTTCCAACCTTGATATAACCTGCTGCCCTGCTGGATTGCTGGCAATGCCTATGAGACGGCTGAGCCCAGTTCGAAGTTGCTCTTCTGAAGGTCCAGGAGGTGACTGCAACGCCATCCACCGGAAGAGCCGCTTGACGACTGGCCAGCCGGACAGCCCTACAAATAGGCGGAGGATAGGCACCATGCGCCACATACGCTTGGAGAAAACCATGTACGTTTCAATATTAGGGATACCAGTGCTGTAGTAAGCTGTAGAGACATCCCCCCAGGGTATGTTCAGGGCAGCCCGCGGTCCACGCCCGAAATCAAACATGCTGACCTGCCCGAGGAGCGGCACACGAAGCAGCTTCCCATCCCGGCGTACCACACCACCCTCAGCCAGGTGCTCAATGCTCGTCAGCATGGTACCGCGCGATGACCCACCACCCAACCCCAGGATGGCAATCGTTAGCTGAGTGGCATCGGGAAGACGTCGTTTTAAATGGCTTGCCAGGCAGTCCGACGGGACCACGTCAAAACCCACACCTGGCAGCAGCATCACGCCCGCCTCCCTGGCATCATGATCCTTGGCTGCCAGTGCTTCGAACACCGGGATCTCACCCGTGATATCCAGGTAGTGCCGGCCAGCACGCAGGCATGCTTCGACCATTGGCTGGTAAGTGCGTGAAAAAGGTCCGGCGCAATTCAGCACCAGGGGCACTTCGCTAACTGCAACATCCAGCGCCCTCGGGTCATCTACCGACAGGGCGCGGTATTTCACGCCAAGCCGGTCAGCCTGCTTTACAAGGCGCGCGTTATCCCGGCCGGATAGGATCGGCTGGAGCTCGTGCTGTACAGCCAGGTCGGCGATCAGCGACCCTGTATAACCATAGGAGCCATAAAGAAGAAATGGTTGAGACATTGCCATAATCCTGAAGTATAGTCGAGTAAAATTCGCTTAATCATAATCCTGTTTAAGGGAGGTCTGCCATGAAGATTGGCGTAGTATTTCCGCAAACTGAGTTTCCACCTGATCCACTTGCCGTGCGTGATTATGCCCAGGCGGTCGAAGGGCTGGGCTACAGCCACATGCACGCGTATGATCACGTTTTGGGAGCCAACCCTGAACGTCCAGGAGGCTGGACCGGACCATACACTTTCAAACACGCCTTCTTCGAGCCGTTTGTGCTATTCAGTTTCCTGGCCGGGCTGACCCAGCGCATCGAGTTTGCCACCGGCATCCTCATCCTGCCCCAACGCCAGACTGCCCTGGTAGCCAAGCAAGCTGCCACCCTGGATGTGCTCAGCCAGGGTCGACTACGCCTGGGGGTGGGTAACGGCTGGAATGAAGTTGAATATATCACCTTGGGAGAAGACTTCCATACTCGCGGCCGTCGCATGGAAGAGCAGGTAGAGCTGCTCAGGCTGTTATGGACTCAACCTTTGGTGAAATTTGAAGGCCGCTTCGACAACATCCCTGATGCGGGACTCAACCCCCTGCCAGTCCAGCGACCCATCCCCATCTGGTTCGGCGGTACCGATGACAAGGTTATCCAGCGTATGGCGCGTATGGGTGATGGCTGGATGCTGAACATTCGCTCCCTCGAGCAAGCTCGACCTGCCTTGGATAAATTGGCTAACTACCTGGAGGAAGCCTCCCGGGATAAAACGAGTTTCGGTATCGACTTGCGTCTCAATCTAAGCCTTGTCGGGCTTGAAGCCTGGCAGGATTTCACTCATACCTGTGAGGAATTAGGTGCGTCCCACCTTACTGTCAATACCATGGGAATGGGAAATGACACCCCCTTGAAGCATCTATCTGCTTTACAGAGCTTTGCTACTGCGATCGGATTAACTACTTAGATCAGCTTACCCAGCCAGGCTTCATGGCGCTGGCCACTGCGCTCATCCCCGTTGAAGAAAGCCAGGTAGCTCATCAGCTGGAAAGGCAAGAATTTCTGCTGTTCGGGGTGGTAGCGTGTGAGGTCGTAGTACGAGCGCCAGGTCCCCGTATTCACCAGGTATTGGTAATTATCCTTCCCATTCCGGGTATATACATCCAAGGGAATGATCTCGTGGTGGTGGGTATGCCCGTAAACGATAAAATCTGCCTGCCGGCTGGTAAAAGCATTCTCCTTCATGGCATGTTTTACAAATGACCAGTCACTATCGAATATTTTCTTCTTCAACCGTAGGATCATCTTATTGAAATGTTCAATAGAAGTCCAACGTGTCAGCCTGAGCACCAATTCCAGCTCATCTACATTATAAAAGGGATTCCAATGGTTATCCTGGCTGCGAACAAAATCCAGCTGCAGGAATTCAGATACCAGTTCATTCCAAATTCCTTTTAGGATTTGCTCTACTTTTACTGGTACACCATAATTGCGTAACTGGCTGCCCACCCATAATGGGACAGCCGCGTTGGGGCGCACGTTGATCATCTCGTGCAAGCCACGGTAAAAGTCATTTGGCAGGCTGCCACCTAGTTGTTTTTCTGCTTCCATGGGAAAACGTGTCACCAATTCAATTGAGAAGGCATCCCCGAGGGTGGCTGAATCACGTCCCAGGTCAGAGTTATAACACCACTTATCGTAGCGGTCTCCATGCCGGGCAAAAACCCGATATTTTTCGAATAACGCGGCCAGCTCGTCCCAATCATGTGGCTCATAAGGGATAGGCGCAGGCGGATTTTGTAAGCCCATTGATTCGATGAGCAATCGGTGGGTATGGTGATTGACTTCACCGGGCAAGTGATAAAACCAGTCATGGTTGCCAATCATGTAATAGGTATTAACCGGTATTGGCATACGCTCACTCGCCTTATCCGCGGGCTTTCCCTGGGATGTGGCTGGAGGTAATGAGATCGCTTCGCCCCTGGCCATCTCACGCATGATCGCCATCGACTCATGGTTATGCTCCAGGATTGCCTGGGTGATTTCCTGTATCTTTTCAGCTAATTCAGCTTTCTCAGGGTTTATCCAGGCGCGTACCTGGGTTGGTAGACCTGATTCATCCTGCAGCCAGCGGGTGGAATGGATCAACTCGAAGATGTCTCCCAATAGAAGCAGGTCAATTCTCTCCAGTGGTCGGTAATCCCCATCTTTTCGGAAGGATGCCGAGTATGCCAGCTGCTCCAGCCGATCACGAAAGAATCGAAACGTGTTGGGAGATAGTGATTTCCCACACGTGCCATCATCCAGGTGGATATCGCTGATCGCTACCAGCATAGGCTAACAACCTCTCAGCGAAACCTTCATGGGATGGAGCTCTGCCATCATCACATTGCTCTGCACCGATGGGTCGTTCAGCATAAATTGGCGCGCCTCCTCTTCACTCCCCGCTCTAAGCACCACCACACCGAAGGTCTCATCCAGGCAAGGGCCTGCTAATAAAATAATTTTTTTATCCACAGCTTGCTTTAGATATTGATAATGGGCATCCATCATTTCATTTTCAAGCGCTGTGGGGCTCTCAAAGAACTCATGCCGCAGGGGATGGATCAGGTAAATGTACTCTCCCATATGGGCCTCAAATATAGAACCTTTCCGGGTCAATCTCCTCCCGCAACAGCCGTAGCTCCTCGGCGCTGGGTGGCTCATTCATGGGTACATGCTCAGGGATGATCAGCTCAAAGCCAGTGTTATCGATCACTTCATTCACGCTAACGCCAGGATGAGTGGCTGCCAGACGCATGCGATAACTGCCTCCTGGTCTAGTGTCGTAATCCATCAATGCCAGGGTGGAGACGACGTTGATCGGCCGGGTGCCCCGGGGCAAGCCCGCGTTCTCACGAGCCAGCTCACCCGTCAGGTACCCCGGTGTGGTCACAAAATCCACTTTGGGCACGAAGCGTCGTTTATCGTGTTGCATGATTGCCACCGTCATCCAGCATTGGCTTCCCACATCATTGCCACCCCCGCTACCGGGCAGGCGCGCTTTGGGGTGATCATGATCACCGATGGTGACGGAGTTCAGGTTACCGTATGGGTCAATCTGCGCTCCACCCAGGAACCCATAGTCAATGAAACCACGTTGAGCGGTTTCCATCAGCTCGCAGATACCGGCTGCCACCAGGCCCTTGTGAAATGTGCGTGCCTCTCCAACTGCCCGGGGAAGCTCTTCCATGATGGCACCCAGCCCGCCAAACTCAAACACCGGGACGAGGTTCGGGGCTTTCGTTTTAGCCGCCAGCATAGCGGCCAGCATAGGGATGCCAGTCCCAATAAACGCCGTTGTTCCATCCTGGAATAGGCGGGCAGCCACACAGATCATCAGCTCAGTCTTGGAATAGGTTTGGTCCGTCATTATCCACCTCCCTTTACACCCGCTTTTCCCGTTGATCCACCAGCTGTGAAAGCTGCTCTTCGCCAATCAGCTTCATATATTCCTCATGGTTCGCTACACCATAAACATATTTATCCAGGTAGGCTTTGGCACCTTCCGCGGTTTTGCTCGATTCGACCCATTCCCGGATCACTGCCTCATCCCGCCCGTACATATAGGCCATTTCGCCTGGGTGTGAGCCAAAGGGAGCGTGTACCACGGCATCCACCAGGTAATAGGGGATGATCGTCCGGTCGGGGTATTTACGAATTTCATCTGTATCGACGATCTCCTCCGCGCTGAGGATCAGCCGTTTGGTCGCCCGAGCCATTTCTGCCCCAAAACCAGTGATACCTTCGATCTGGGCATTTCCGTAGCGATCTGCCCGGTGTACATGGATGATGGCCACATCCAGAATCAGTGCGGGTAGCAAGCACACCTTAATTCCACTGAATGGATCCTCGACTACTTTAGCGGAGCTGTACTTGATCATATCCGTGCCCAGCATGGAACGTGCTGGTAGGAAGGGTACCCCCATAGCAGTAGCTTTCATGCGCCAGGAGATTGATGCGTTTGACCATTCCACACACGTGACGATCTGCCCCGACTCAACCGCCCTGCGCAGGGCATTGGAGGTGCCATAAACCTCCAGCCCGATGTATGTGATATCCAGCTTCTTCACCAAACCTGCCGCCATCCATAAATCTAGCTCAAGCACCCCTTGGCCGCACACGCGCAGGTCCTTCTTGCCCTGCCGCACCAGCTCACGCGCCATCGACATCGGGCAACGTACAGTCCCGTACAGCTCCGTGCCAATATAACAGCCGTCGTAGACGAAGGTGCTGATGGCTTCCTGTTCGCTCATCCGCTTATCCACCAGCTTACGTGATTTATGAGTACGGTTCCATTCCCTGAAGCTTTCAATATCGGGCGGCTGGATCATCTCACCAATACCAGATTCTAGTATTTCCATGTTTCCTCCTTACTTTTATGTCACTACGAGGAGTGAACTACACGACACAGCATTCACCAATTTGCATCAGTCACCCTTCGATTTTTCTAAAGAGTTCTTTCAAATCTCTGCTAGATTCTCTATCTCATCCAAAACCCAAATCCTCCAACGCCTTCTCTTTGGTTAGCTTGTTCTTGCTGAGCAGATCCTGCCAGAACTGGTCATCGTACCTCCTGGATTGGACAGGTAGTGGCATGGGCACCCCCCAACCAAGCAACAAGACTTCCTCCTTGGGCTGCAGGTGAGACAGCATGCCGCGCAGGGCTTCCCGGCCGGCTAACCCAGCCAGCACGCTGTGAATATCATCCTCATCGCCCAGCCAGCCAGAGATGCGCGTCCCCAGCTGTGACATGACCTCATCATAAATTTGTGATGGGCGCTGGTCGATGATCAGCAAGGTAACGTAATACTTACGCATCTCGCGCGCAATGGTACTGAAGGCAGTTTGGCCAGCCATCTCGCGGTTGAGTAGCTTATGGGCTTCCTCGACCACGATCACCAGCTGGCGGGGTTCCTGTCCACCCTTGGTGCGGAAGGTGTTGGTCTTCTTCTCCCACGCCTCACGGATTCGCCGGGTCAGCAAGTTGCTCACCAGTAGGTAATCCAGGTCAGATTCATGCTCACCGAAGGATAAGACCACGTGCTGCCCGGCCTCCAATGCTTTAATGATTTCGCCCACACCGTCTAGGGCAGGTTTAAGAACCACGTAGGGCTGGTCAAAGATGCGGTTTAGCTTGCTGCGCAAGCCTTCCGCTGCGGCAACGTTGACTCCTTCGCGGTTTGCCCAGGCTGCCACGCTGTCAGGTGCGGGGATCTTTTTCCCCTCATCGGTTTCGATCACAGCACCGTTTTTCATCTCTTTAAATTCTCTAAACCACCTATCTCGGCCAAAACTGCTAACAAGAGCCTCAAGCGTGGTTGGTGTGGTTTCTTTTAGATTAAGCTCGCGTGTCAGCATCTCAATATCACCCGGTTGGATGTCACTCTCGGCGATTTCCAGGTTGAAGTCGGGTGCCTGCCCCCTGATCCGTGTCCCACTTCCCAATCCTACCACCCTCACCCGGTTACTGAACTTGGTTTTCAGCCCAATTACCCGCAACCCCGTGTCTGAAGCAGTATCATCGTAGCCATATTCATTATGCATGTCAAACACCAGCACACTGGCTGCATTGTGATGGATCAAGCCAGCCAGCACCAGGCGGGTCAGGAAAGATTTCCCTGTGCCAGTCGCCCCGAATACCCCAGCAGAGCGTTGGACGAATTTATCCAGGTTGATGCACACCGGGTGCTTCTGCTCACGAGTATAGCCGATGACAAAGTTACCCTTCTCATCACTCTTTCCGAAGATCTCCCCGATATCCCCCTCTTCCGCCAGCCTTACTTCGGCGTGATGGGGTGGGACGGTCTTGACTGGAAGAGGTCGCGGTTCTTCCTGCAAGTTCGCCCGCCACTGCTCATATTCCGGTGAGCTTGGGTCAGGCCCACGCTCAAGCATCAGGGCTGGTAGGACTTCCAGGGTGGTGAAGAGCGTCTGGCCATGCAGCAGGCGCGCCATTTCCACCGGCAGGCGGCTCTCCGACTGTTCGTCAGCGAAGCGTGGGTCCGTTGAGCCTAATTGCAGGTCAACCACCAGCCCATAGAACTGCCAGTCGCCGTTTTCGATCACCACGAACGCCCCCTCCTGCACCTCTTGCGATGGGATGGTTAGCCTGACGCGCAGGTTCTCCTTCAGTCCTCCCCCGACTATATAACCGATGTTCTTATTTTCATCTCTCATTAGCATCACCATAGACAATAGATAACCACAAAGGACACAACGGACATAAAGGATTTTTATAACACAAGCCGCTTGCTACCTTCTCTCAAATGAACTGTGTTGAAATTTATAAGCAGCCCCTCGCGTGTGTTTGTTAATCCCATGTATGTTAATCGTTGAGCCCTATATTAAGGAATGATATTTTCTACCGACTTTAGTTCAAGGATCACACAATTCTCAACCCGTAAATCGATTCGAAATCCAGAATCGATGGTGATTCCTTCATAAGTGACAGGTGAAGAAACTTGATTTTTAACCAGTAAACCAGAAGATTTCAGCTCATACACAAAACATGCTTCATACACAGATTCTAACAAATCAGGTCCTAAGACTGTATGTACCTTGAGTGCTGCATCTACAACTGTTCTCGAAACCTCTTGAGTTCGAGATGGTATAGGAGCAAAATCATTATTATTACTTGAATAATTTTCTTTCATAAGATTTTCTGAGTTCATTATTTATCTGCTATTTCTTATCCAATAATCGCCTATGTGTCCTTCCTGTCCTTTGTGGTTAATTATTTTAAATATCCCCAAGGGCACCCAGAACACTCATTAATGTCACATAATCATCCCGCAGCAAGGTGATCAGCTCCTGGGTAGCCTGGTTCTTCCACTCCGTATTACCAGCTTCTGTCTGCGCCATCGCCGCCTGCTTGATGTGCGCCGCCAACAGCTCGCCCACCGGCAGGTCCACAGACCTCAGCACATGCCTGAAATATCCAAACCTGCCTGCACTGGTAAATTGCCGAATCTCGGCGGTTGAGCACAGGGATATTACATCCAGGCTGAGCGGCGGACGAGGCGGCAGCAGGTGGGATATCTTCCCGTCCAACTGGTATCCGACCGTCAAGACCGATAGCTCGAGTGGCACATTGCGGTTTATGCGGTTATCGGCGATGACAGCCTCATCCACATTCCCTGCCGTCACCAGCTGTCTCACCAAGCCATCGTCATCAATATGGATATCATGGATTAATCCATACACCTGGTAATCGCCATCCAATGCCACCCGCACGAGTGCTCCAAACGAAGGCGCATCGATCTGTGCCACCTGGCAGCCAACAACGAACCCAGTTGTGCCTGCCCGTAAAAGTCGTCCAATTTCCAATAGTCTCATTCTCCGTACCTCGTCCGTTTTCCAGCCGCATCCTTGTTGATCTGCTTAGCCGAAGCCCCTGCCACATCCAACCCTCTCCTGCGTAGCTCGTTCACGATCATCTGCGTCACCTGTTCCCGGTCTTCCAGGCTGACTACTGCCGTCTCGTGTGCCCGGTGAAGCAGGTAGGGATAGGCGCGTGCCCCAATCATCCTGGCCTGACTCACCAGCACTGCATGCAAGCTATCAAGTTTCACCGAATCTTCGGCTACCCAAGCTGGGATTTCGATCCGTGCCAAGGTGGGATGTGCTTCATTCCCTACGTTTAGATAAAAGAGGTGCAGCTTTAATTCATCTTTATATGCTTGGGAGGAGCGTGACTGGACGGCAAAGACCGCTGAGCGCTCACCCGGAAGCAATATTTCCTCAAGTAGCTCTCGATCTGTCACACCTTTGAAAGGGTGAAAATTACGCATTTGTGGAAAATCACCAGGTTCTGCCCGAGCCACTTCCAGCAGACGCACCAACAGATCCGCACCTGGTTTATCCACGTACCCTGCAACCGAAGCATCAATTTCACACAGCTCGCGTAAAACGTCCAGGTAGATATCCAGGGATTTCTTGAATTCTCCCGTCACCCTGCCTTCTTCAAGCGTCGTGGTCCATAACTCCAAGGGGCCATCAGTCAGGGTGATCACCGGTTTTGCCAGTTGTCCAGCTATCACCAAAAGCCTGGTTCGTTCCGCCAGATCGCGCTGCAAGCTCAATCTGTCATCCGACATACCTTCCAGCTCATCAGCATAGATCAGCCTGCTTTGGATACTCGTTTGCGGGGCGTCAGACGAGCCGGAACGCATCCAGATGGCCCCCGTATTGACTAGGCAGTAATCCACTTCTGCATGCCTGTCGGCAAAAATTTGTGATCCATCGGCAGCGATTAATGAGACCTGCTCTGGCATAGATGGAAGGGGAGAGTGTGTATTGAGCGGTTCTCTAACCGGCACCGCACATCGTAGTGTCTGGTCGTACCGGCTAACTACTTCATCCACTTTTTGTTGCAACTGGAGTAAATCATTGGCTCTCTCATGCAGTAATGCCCTTGATTCGACCAGTTTGTTTTTTAAATCTTGCTGGTGGCCGAGTGCCTGCTCCCCCATCTGCTTTACCTGTTGGCTTACCTGAAGGAAATCTAGCGCCATGGCTCATCCTTGCTCGGGTATCCTTGTCAATCAATTCGCAGGTATATTATACAAGATGACAGTTTGTAATGATAACGCGAATGAATAGCCGTAAGCAGCAAGTTAGAGTATTTGGCGGTACTTATCTCGATGGTTCATCCTGTTACAGTTCTATTCGTCAGGGCAACACCGTTAATGCCACCACGATGGATTTTTAATTCGCGACACTTAGGTAGATGACATCCTGCAGGATGAGTAGGAACACTCAATCCGTTTTTTGGATCCGCAAACCAACCACTCCGACACCCAATTTTCTCGAGATGGTGTTTTAGGTGATTAACCTCCTATGGCGCCGGTGAAGAAGCTTTTTTCTGCGAACAAGGAACTTTCCACCAGCGCTCTATCGCTTTTCCCTCATACGCAAAAAAGCCTTGGTGATTTCCTCAGCTATTGCCGGTACCAGGGAAAGCAGGATGATCACTCCCCATTCACGCGGGCTCGGGAAATGCGTATTGAAGATTGGCTGCATGAAAGGAACGCCTACCACGAAGATCAAGAGCAGAATGGACAATCCCACTGCGTACTGCATATACTTGTTGGAAAATACGCCAATCCTGAAAATGGATTGAGTCTCAGAACGCACCGTATATGCACGGAACAGCTCGCAGAGGCTTAAAGTCGCAAATGCCATGGTTTCTGCCACCTGTACATCCACCCCGCGCCAATTATGCTGCAAGATATACAATAAAGGATTATCGCCGGCAGGAATCACTGCCCCCACTTCAAGGTGCCATGCCAGGCCAATCACGAATGCTGCCAGTACCACTCCGGTTTGAGCAACAGTCTGGACACCGATACCCCACTGCATGCGTTTATTGATAATCGGTTCTGATGGTGGGCGCGGCTTGCGTTCCATGATTGCCGGGTCGCCTTTTTCCATGGCCAGGGCCAGCGCAGGTGCACCATCAGTGAGCAGGTTCAGCCACAGCAGTTGAATCACCGTTAGTGGCGCAGGTAAACCTGCCAGGGTTGCCAGAAATATGATCATAATCTCAGCCACATTGGACGATAACAGAAAGAACACGAACTTGCGAATGTTATCGTAAATGATACGGCCTTGTTCCACGGCTGCAACAATGCTGGCATAGTTATCGTCTGTCAGCACCATATCGGCACTTTCCTTGGCCACATCTGTCCCGGTGATGCCCATTGCCACACCGATATTGGCCCGCTTGATGGAAGGGCTGTCGTTCACTCCATCGCCGGTCATGGCTACCACTTCGTTGTCTTCCCGCAGAGCTTCCACGATACGCAGCTTGTGCTCGGGCGAAACGCGTGCAAACACATCAGTATATTCCACCTGCTGCTTGAGCTCATCATCACTCAAGGCATCCAGCTCGGCTGCACTTAACACCTGGTGACCAGGTTTTAGCAAGCCAATGGCTTCAGCAATCGCCCTGGCGGTGTTGGCAAAATCACCCGTGATCATGATAGTGCGGATGCCAGCTTTGGCTGCCTTCGCCAGGGCAGGCGTCACCTCCGGGCGGGGTGGGTCGATCATACCTACCAGCCCAACGAAGATCATCCCGTCTTCGAGTTTTTCCAGGTCAGTGACATCGGGCATCTCCTTGCTCACCTTATATGCCACACCCAGCACACGCAGTGCTTCTTGGGTCATCTGGTCATTGGCGTTCAGGATGCGCATGCGTTGTTCTTCTGTTAATGGCGCATGGCTGTCGTCTGTGAGCTGGTAGTGTGTGCACAAATCAAGCACTACGTCTGGGGCTCCTTTACTTGCCACCACGTAACCGCTTGTCTCGTGCTTGTAGAAGGGGGAGAAATCCTCCGGGCTGGATTCACTTACCTGGTGGATGGTGATCATGCGTTTGCGTTCCGAATCAAATGGCACTTCTTGAACGCGGGGATAGGCATGGTTTAAAGGCCGGGGTAGTGTCCCAGCTTTGGCAGCTGCCACCACCAGCGCGCCTTCGGTGGGATCGCCCGTCATCCGGTAAGTCTGCTCTTCCCCGACTTCACCCGAGATGGTCAACTCAGAGTCGTTGTTCAAAGCTCCCACCCACAGCGCAGTACGCACAGCCGGGAAAGCTTCTAGCATTACCGGTTTACCATTCTCTAAAAATTCACCACTCAGTGAGCGCCCCTTGCCAGTAATGGACAGGTATCGCCCATCTACCCAGATGCGGGTGAGGGTCATCTCGTTTTGGGTCAGGGTACCGGTTTTATCAGAA
The DNA here is from genome assembly GCA_003105035.1 of Anaerolineales bacterium. Classification (NCBI taxonomy): domain Bacteria; kingdom Bacillati; phylum Chloroflexota; class Anaerolineae; order Anaerolineales; species Anaerolineales bacterium. Next base: position 230,027 of record PQAL01000005.1, read on the forward strand.
CAAATCACGGTGGTTGAGCCAAGAGTCTCCACTGATGATAGCTTGCGGATCAAGGCATGGCGCTGAACCATCTCGCGCATCCCTAGTGCCAGACTGATCGTCACCACGGCTGGCAGGCCTTCCGGTACGGCTGCAATTGCCAGCCCTACGGCGAGCATGAATAGGTTGACGATTTCCTGTTTGGCAGAGTTCAGGTAAACCAGCCACCCTCCATCAGGAGCTGTGATTAAACTGAGATCAGTGAATCGTACGATCGATACGGCAAACACGAGTGCACAGATCCCCAAGGTGGCCCAACCCAGCATCTTCCCCAATCCATCCAACCGTTTTTGCAGCGGGGTGGGCTCGTTCTCTACCGCTTGCAGCATCTCCGCGATCAAACCAATTTGCGTGCGCATGCCAGTGCTGACTACAACCCCACGCCCGCGTCCGTATGATACGAGGGTACCCATAAAGGTTGTATTTTTCCGGTCTCCCAGGGGGATATCCGCCTCAAGGTGAATATTCGCATCCTTTTGCACCGGGACCGATTCCCCGGTTAGGGCAGCTTCTTCTATCCGCAGATTGGCCGCTTCCAGTAGACGGATATCCGCTGGGACATAATTCCCGGCCTCCAGCAAGACGATATCCCCTGGTACGAGCTGGTTGGATGGCACTGATTTCCGCTCCCCATCCCTGAGGACTTTTGCATCGGGCGCAGCCAATTTCTTCAGCGCGGCTAAGGCCTGCTCGGCGCGTCGCTCCTGGACCACTCCCAGGGTGGCGTTCAAGATCACGATGATCAAAATAGCACCTGCTTCTACGTAATCACCAAGTAAGGCCGAAATACCAGCCGCGACGATCAGCATAATGACCACAAAATTATTAAATTGATCAATCAACATCTGCCAAAAGGTGGTGCCTGGAGCTTCAGTGAGCTGGTTTGGGCCGTAACTCTCTAACCGATTGCCAGCTTCGACAGATGACAAACCAGTATCCGGTGGCGTAGCGAGCTGTTTAATAGTTTGTTCCGAAGTCAGGGCGTGCCAGTTGATTTGTGCCTGGTTATCGGTTGAAGAAGTTGGTTTTAGGTTTGTCATCATACTCTCCCAGATATGTTAGCGATTGGGACTCCCCAAGGCACAGGAATTATAGCAGAGGTTATGAAGGGTGATAAAATTTATAAACGATGAACGGGGAGCAAAACCACAGATAACCTCAGGTTTTCCCCTCAATGGTGATAATCATCAAAGGAGAACAGACATGACCTATCAAACAATTCAGGTGCCAAAAAATGGCGACAAGATCAATATTTCTGGGGGAAAGTTAATTGTGCCTGATCATCCTATCGTGCCTTTCGTTGAGGGAGATGGTACTGGAAGGGATATCTGGCGCGCTTCACAACGAGTCTTTGATGCATCCGTCCGGTTAGCGTATAACGGTCAGCGGAAAGTAGCGTGGATGGAAGTCTTTGCTGGTGAGAAAGCATTCAAAGGGTTTGGCTCATGGCTGCCTGACGAAACGGTCCAGGCTTTTACGGAGTTCTTGGTGGGCATCAAAGGTCCTCTAACAACGCCGGTTGGAGGAGGCATCCGCTCGCTCAATGTTGCCCTGCGTAAAGCCCTTGATTTGTACGTTTGCCAGCGGCCAGTACGCTACTTTAAAGGCGTCCCATCCCCTGTTCTCCATCCGGAGTTTGTGGATATGGTCATTTTCCGTGAGAACACTGAGGATATTTATACTGGGATCGAGTTCGAATACGGGACAGAAGAGAATAGGAAATTCATGCGTTTATTAAAGGAAAATTTCCCTGCTGAATATGAAAAGCTACGTTTTCCCAATACGGTGGGGATTGGCATTAAACCCGTATCGAAGGAAGGTACATTCAGGTTGATGCGCGCTGCCATCCATTGGGCGCTCGAAAATAAGCGCACTTCTATCACAATGGTGCATAAGGGAAATATCATGAAATACACAGAAGGCGCTTTTCGCAGCTGGGGATATGAGCTGGCCTTAACCGAATTTAAAGATCAGGTTTATACCTGGGCACAATGGGAGCAGACCAAAAACGAGAAGGGTGAGGAAGCAGCAAAACAGGAGCAGGATGAAGAGTGCCAAAAAGGTAAGCTGCTGGTCAAGGATTTTATAGCTGATAATGTTTTCCAGCAAACTCTCCTACGGGCACGCGAATTTGATGTTGTAGCGACGATGAATCTTAATGGCGATTACCTTTCAGATGCTCTGGCCGCCCAGGTGGGTGGGATTGGCATCGCCCCAGGCGGCAATATCAATTATGCCACCGGGCATGCGGTTTTCGAAGCGACTCATGGTACAGCCCCTAAGTACGCCGACAAGGATGTTGTCAACCCTGGCTCAGTCATTCTATCAGGTGAGATGATGTTCCGCTACTTGGGTTGGAAGGATGCCGCTGACTTGATCATCAAAGGCATGGAAGGTGCCATTTCTGCAAAAACTGTCACCTATGACTTTCACCGCCTGATGGAAGGGGCCACTTTGCTGAAATGCTCCGAATTTGGTGATGCAGTTATTAGGCACATGTCAGATTAAAGACCAACAGAGAACGCGACTGCCAAGATTTCTTTCCGAATAAAGTATAGATAGGTTGTTCTGCCTATATAAGCTCACATCCTTGTGTGACATTCTGCTCGACCTCTTGATGACCAAATACACCTGACAAATTGGTGAATATTTGTGAAAATAGACGCAATAATGCCTCCGGGAGGTAGATAATCATTCCTCCTGGTTTTCGCGTCTATCTGAGAAGGAGTGAATCGATCATGACCAATTCGCAGGAACTGATTAAGGCTCTCCAGGCTATCCCCTGGTTCCAGGTGATGACCGAGGAGCATTTCGAAAAAATGGTCGGCATTGCAAAAGTATGTAAATTTGAGCCTGGCCAGGTGATCTTCCATGAAGGGGATAAGGAGGATTTCCTATATGTCGTATTGGAAGGCCGGGTAGCCATCGAGATCAGTGTGCCAGGTCGCGGGCGGATGCGCATCCTCACCGCAGATGCAATGGATGAAGTAGGCTGGTCGAGCGTGACCCCTGTGGTTCGCCAACGCACTGCCGGGGCACGCGCTGTCCTGCCCAGCCGGCTGGTAGCATTTGATGCCGCTGAGCTGCGCCGGCTGTGTGATGAAGACCATGATTTTGGGTATTATGTGATGCGTCGATTGTCTAATGTGGTTGCCGGTCGTCTGATGACCACCCGCCTCCAGCTGCTGGATATGTTCGCCAACCCTGTCGAACCCCAAGAGGAATAGTATGGCAGAAATATTAGTCACTGTAGGCTCGAAAACAGCCTTGCCAAAGACTGGGCTTGAAAAGCTGGTGGAAAAATTAGCTGCGATGGGTTATCAGGTTATCGGACCCCAGATCCAGGACGCTGCCATCGTTTACAAGCCCCTTAAAAGTGCCCAGGATTTACCGAAGGGTTATTCCAGCCAGCAGGATAACGCCACATATCGGCTGGTCTACACCGGGCATCCCCGCTACTTTGACGCTACACCAGGTGCACAATCGCTGAAACAATTTTTCTTCCCACCCCTAACCGAATTAGCCAAATATGCTCGCGATGAAAAAGGACACTGGCAGATCGAAGAACAAACCCGTGATCTGACTCCTCTGGCCTTGATTGGCGTCTTTCCTTGCGACCTGGCCGCCATTCAGGTGCAGGATAAGGTTTTCCTGCGGGAAGAATGGAAAGACCCGGTCTATTGGTCCCGCCGGCAATCTGCATTTATCTTATCTGTGAACTGTCTCCATCCCTGTGGGACAGGTTTCTGCGCATCGATGGGGACCGGTCCGAAAACCAATCCCGGTTATGACCTGAATCTGACTGAGCTTGAAGACGTTTTTATCATAGATATCGGTTCAGAAGCAGGGCGAATGGTCATGGAAGGCATGCCGGTGCTTCCCACCAGCGCCTTCTGGTTGCAGGCTGGTCAGAAAACCCTGGATGAGGCCACCCTAAAAATGGGGCGCAGCCTACCCAACCCAGAGCAGCTACCCGACTTGTTGCTCAATAACCTGGATGCACACCAATGGGATGATGTAGCCACCCGCTGCATGTCGTGCACCAGCTGCACCCAGGTTTGCCCGACCTGTTTCTGCTGGGACACGCGTGATTCAGCTGACCTGACCGGACAGACTGCCCAGCGGGAGAGATTATGGGACTCGTGCTTCAACCCCGAATATTCCTACATTGTAGGAGGCAATTCCCGTCCAAATACCCGCTCGCGCTACCGCCAATGGCTGACTCATAAATTTGGCTCGTGGTATGCTCAATTTGGCACCTCAGGTTGCGTGGGATGTGGGCGCTGTATCACCTGGTGCCCCGCAAAGATTGATGTGACCGCTGAGCTCAAGGCGCTCCGCGAGGAGGTTCAGGCATGATCAATACCATTGGCCAACCCCACGCGATCTCTCCAACTGCCCCCATGCAACCATACTGGGCTGAGATCAGCGAGATAGTTCATGAAGCTCCTGCAGTGTCTACCTTATGGTTGAAGTTCCTCGATCCCGCACTTCGCGAGGGATTTCACTTCAAGGCCGGCCAATTTAATATGGTTTCTGTCCCTGGGTTAGGTGAAGCTGCAATTTCAATCAGCTCGGATTTTGAAGATTCGCAGCGCATCGGTCACACTATCCGTGCTGTGGGCAATGTCACTTCTACGATCAGCCGAATGAATGTGGGAGATATTTTAGGCATACGCGGGCCGTTTGGTAGTTGGTGGCCCATGGAAGATTTCATCGGCCGTGATGTTGTAGTGGCCGCAGGTGGGATTGGCCTGCCTCCCATCCGCCCGGTGTTGTATTATATTCTCAATCACAGGCATGATTTCGGCAAGGTGATCGTGCTCTATGGAGCCCGTACTCCCAACGATCTCCAGTTCACCCGCGAGTACAAGACCTGGGAAAATGCTGGCATCGAGCTCCAAGTGACCGTTGACCGAGGTGATGATGCATGGCAAGGTCGTGTCGGTGTAGTTCCCATCCTGTTCTATAATACTCGCCTCGACCCACGTAATACGGTCATCCTGACTTGCGGCCCCGAGATCATGATCCGCTTCGTCATCTTTGAAGCCCTAGCCCGCCGTGTACCATCCGATCGTATCTTTGTCTCACTCGAACGGAATATGAAGTGCGGTTTGGGTTCCTGCGGCCATTGCCAGATTGGGCCTTACTTTGTGTGCAGAGACGGCCCAGTATTCAGCTTCGATAAGCTGCAGCCTTATGTCAATGTGGAGGAGTTCTAATGGCAAAACCTACAGTTGCTGTCTATAAATTCTCTTCCTGCGATGGCTGCCAGCTTAGTCTCTTGAATCTCGAAGATGAGCTGCTTGACCTGGTTGGCGTTGTTGAGCTGGCTTATTTCCTGGAAGCCCGCCGCCAGACCCTGCCAGGGCCATACGACATCGCCTTGGTTGAGGGCTCAGTATCCACCCCGCATGAAGCCGAGCGCATCCAGGAGATCCGCAAACAATGCAAAACCCTGGTGGCAATCGGTGCATGCGCCACATCAGGTGGCATCCAGGCTTTGCGTAACACTGCCAGCCTGGATGACCTGGCCCTCAAAGTATATGAACATCCGGAATACCTGCACAGCCTGCCCACCTCCACCCCAATTGCTGAGCATGTCAAGGTCGATTATGAGCTATGGGGTTGTCCTGTAAATAAATATCAGCTGGTCGAAGTGATTCAAGCCTTCCTTCAAAAAAGGCGACCTAATCTTCCCAGTCACAGTATTTGTCTGGACTGCAAACGCAAGGGCGTTGTGTGTGTGATGGTCGCTTATGGCATGCCTTGCCTCGGACCTGGCACCCGCACTGGGTGTGGCGTGCTTTGCCCATCAAATGGCCGTGGTTGTTACGGTTGCTTCGGTCCTGCCCCCCATACCGACCTGAAAACCGTTCTAGCGTCGATGAATTATGTAGAACGCCATCCTGGTGAAGTGAAGGGCTTGCTATTAAACATCAGCAACAACGCACCGGCTTTCCGCCAGGCGGTAGATCTATTACCCGCAGTACCTTCCGAGACGACAGGAGGCAAAAAATGAATCAAGATATTCACATCCCTGCCCTGGCACGCGTGGAAGGTGAAGGAGCGCTGACCATCCGTTTAAAGGATGGGGCGGTAAATGAAATCGTCCTGAATATCTATGAACCGCCACGCTTCTTCGAAGGTTTCCTGCTGGGTAGATATTTCCAGGATGTACCCGATATCACCGCCCGTATCTGCGGGATATGTCCGGTGGCTTACCAGATGAGCTCTGTGCAGGCGTTGGAAGCTGCTCTGCAGGTGACGATTAGCCCTGAAGTACGCCTACTGCGCCAATTGCTCTACTGCGCAGAGTATATCGAGAGCCATGCACTCCATATTTATATGCTGCAGGCACCTGATCTGGTGGGTTATGAGAGTGCCATCAGCCTGGCTGCTGATGCACCCGACATCGTTAAAAGAGCTCTGCGCCTTAAAAAGATTGGCAATGATTTACTAAAAGCAATTGGTGGACGCTCGGTACACCCAGTAAATACCTGTGTGGGTGGTTTCTACCGCTGGCCTACCGTCGAAGCCATTCACGCCCTCGTCTCCGAGCTGGAGTGGGCCAGGGAGGCCTCGATCGAGACAGTCAAATGGGCTGCCACGTTGAAGTACCCTGAATTTGAGCAGGATTACGAGTTTGTGGCCCTCAGCCGTCTGGAGGAATATTCCATTTACGATGGTTATATCGTGTCAACTACCGGCCGGCGCACATCACCTGAAGAATTCGAGAAGTTCTACCTCGAAACCCATGTTCCGCATTCCAATGCCCTGCATAGCCATACTGCTGAAAACACGACCTACTTTGTCGGACCTCTGGCACGCATCAACCTGAATTTCAAGCAGTTGCGTCCCATTGCACGCCAAGCTGCCAAAGAGATTGGTTTAAAATTGCCGTTGCGTAACCCCTATAAAGGGCTACTGGCACGCGCCATAGAGCTGGTCCACACCACCGATCTTGCTGTCCAGCTTGCCAAAGAATACGCTCCTACAGGGCCAAGTTTCAAAGAATTTAAGGTGCGTCCTGGCGAAGGTTATGGTGTATCGGAGGCTCCACGTGGTCTGCTCTACCACCGCTACGTGGTAGATGAGCAAGGCCTTATCCGCTTTGCCCGCATCACTCCCCCAACTGCGCAGAACTTTGCCCAAATGGAAGCTGACCTGTGGGCGCTCGCTCCCAACGTGGTCAAACAACCTCAGGAGCAGGCTTCAATTTCATTCGAGCACTTGCTCCGCTCTTATGACCCGTGTATTTCGTGCGCCACACACTTTTTGAACCTCAAGATTGATTACGAATGAACCTGCCTGACGATGGTACCGGAAGATCTGAAGCCGGTACCATCGTTGTTATTGGTGTCGGCCAAAGCTTGCGCGGCGACGATGGCGCAGGCTTAGCCGCGGTGCGCTTATGGTATGCAACTTATCAGGAAAAGTTGATCCGACCAGCGGTCAGGATGGAGCTGGCCGAGCTTCCTGGGATAAGTCTGCTCAGCCTGTTGGAAGGTTACCAGTCTGCCATTCTGGTGGATGCTGTCAGAAGTGGTTCAATACCTGGGACGATCCTCCAAATCACCGAAGGTCAGCTCGACCAGTTTTCGTCAGGGTCCAGGTCAGCCCACGGCTGGGGTGTTGCCGAGACTCTCACCCTTGGGCGCAGTACAGTATCGGAACAACTTCCTCGCAAGATTATCTTGATCGGGATCGAAGCGGGTCAGATCAAACTTGGTGAAAACCTGAGTCCGCAAGTTGAACAATCGCTTTTGGAAGCTGCCCGACTGATCGAACAACTTGTTAGTGAAGCGTTGGATCAGGCTTGAATTTACTCACCAGCCACACGGTTCTCCCCCAGGTATCCTAATTCTGCCAGCGCACCCAATACCTTATCCACTGCCCCTGGTTTAATGGCGATGGTGGTCGGCCCAACTGTTTCACCCAGGAACCGGCTGGCGCGCGATTTACGCAAAGCTTGAATCACTTCTTCCGAATCCACCCGTAGAACAACCATTTCTTCCAGACGAGCTTCACTGCCGTGTTGCTCCCATCGCGCTAATGCTTTTATCAGACTGGGTGGTACCACCTTGGCATGGTGGTTAAGCAGGCTGACCAGTTGGTTTACACTGAGTCCCTGCTTGCGCGCCTTCTGTAAAGATGCTGGGGTGATACGATAAATATGTTCTTCAGGCGTTTCTTTTTCCCAAACGCAAAAACGGGCCAGCTGGTAGCGTACCCGTCGTGGAACCAGCCGCCTGGCACTCACCCGGGCATCAGAGCGAACCACCAATGCTTCATCTTCCAAGGGCAACCTTTTTGGAGCCGCTTCTATCAACAAGGCTTTAGACCATGTGGAAAGGCGGAATGCCGTTACTTCTCCACCTTCTTCGTGGCTGCCCAGCTCCAATATACCCAACCAATATAAAGGTCCAGTAAGGATATATCGGATCAAGCGCCCATCCACATCGTCCCAATGCTCGAAACCCCGCAGATACTCGTCGCCTGATTCCACCCGGATGAACCAGGAATCGTAATCCCCTGCCGGACGTTGGAAATCTGGATTATGTTGCTTGATAAGGGAAATGAATGATCCCAGGCTCCACCAGGTATCCCCTGCCAGTTTTTGTAGCAGGTCTAGGACCACTCTGCGGGTCCCAACGGGGTCATTCTGCCAGTTGCCTTCAACCACCAAACCCGGCAAGAGTGATAGTTCGTTGATCGCCTTGCTCTGTTTCCAGGCTTTATATAGCTGAAGCAGCGCATCTCCGCGTTTAGCTTCCAGGAACAGGCGCACAGGTTCGGGAGCAGGCCCGCCTGCTTTATCGAGTAAATCAGCCGAATCAAGCAGAGCAGTAAGGAATTTAGTGGTAAGAATTTCTCCGCCCAGGAAGCCATATCTGTCCAGGATACTCATCCCCACTCGCAAGGCTGCCAGTAGTGTGCAGCTTTGATCCAACAAGCGGTCACTTGCAAAGCATATATTTGCATAGTCCTGGGCTGCAGCTAGACGGGCGATCGTTGGCTCATCCATCCCTGCTGGTGTAGGGATGACCTTAATCAAGTCATCCGGAATAAAGGCAAATTCGTCCACACCAGCCGGAGAGTCAAAAAAAGCTCTTCCGATCAGAGCTCGATACCATAACATCTCAGTGATCGAGGGGTCTTGTTCATAAGGCTGCTCACGGTCACGCCTTGCTGAACCCATCTCACGCACCTCTCCGTACAGGCGGGAGAACTGTGCCCATGCTAATCGCCCATTATGCTGGATCAAATCATTTAGTGCCACCTTAGCCTGGTCTGGTAGATTGTTGCACATCCTATCCACAACAGAGGCATTGACCATTAATGTGGCAATTTGTCGGATAGCTCGCCGTGGATCCTGCTCGGTCAGCTCAATATCCCATAGGTTCGCAATGATCTGGAGGTGACCTAGGTCGCGGCCCTGCAGGCTTTCAGATAAGGTTGGCATACTGTACCGCTTAAAAATCAAGAAATTAGATCGATCGCCTGTGGAACGACTTCGATCTTCACATTTCTGGTGCTCGAGTCAAACCCACAAATGACTTCACCATCAGCATGGATAGTGAGCGGTTGTTCTGATTGCAACTGCAGGTGGTGAAATTGGCCTAACCTGACCTGCTTAAATCGCCCGTGCGTGCCGTTCATCACCTCAGGAATCAAGCGCAGCATCATCAACCTTGAAACCTGAACCACAGAGGCATAGTCAAGCATGCCGTCGGTGACAACTGCCTGTGGGGCAACTGCGAAACCGCCTCCCTCACGCGGACCGTTACAGGCTACAATCATGATTGTCTTTTCCTCCCAGGCTTGCCCATCAGCTTCTATGTGCATCCTTGGAGCATCGAGGTTCACTGCGATTGTTTGCAACACAGCCACAAAATACATCAAGAACCCCCGTACCCAGGTGAGCCGCTGGGTGCGGATGGTTACCGTGGCATCAAAACCCATCCCGAAAGTATTGCTAAAATATTGCGGTTCTCCCTGCCCGATGTCAAATCGACCAACATCCATGAGCTTATGCTCACCTGTAAATACACGTTTCAACGCTTCAGCTGGTGTCCCACGAATCCCCATGGAGTGCGCAAAATCGTTTCCCGAACCCAACGGGATAATGCCCAGAGAAGGTCTTTGGTCCGCCTGTATCTGCATCAGGCCGTTGATCACCTCATGGACAGTGCCATCTCCACCCGCAGCAATCACCAGCCCATAACCCGCCTCGGCGGCTTGTTGCGCAATATGTACAGCATGCATCGGGTATACGGTTCCAGCCCAATCCGCTCCGCCAAATTGTTCAACCAGCGGATGCAAGGCTACCACCGTGCGCCAGGCATGACCCTTATCCGCACTCGGATTGACAATACACAACGTCTTATGTCGGCTCATGGACTACTCCCAACTGGTTAATTCATATTAAGGGATTGAATAATTCGCACGCAGCTCATTTTGAGCATCATAGAGGTAAACTATCTTACCCGATTTCCAGATCGTAGAATTTAATCCCCAAAAAAGATCAATAACGGTATCCTGGCCAGCCCGTGTGTTGAGGTTGATCGCGCTACCTGTGTACAGCGTGAGATCGGGAAATGTATACTTATACCCTTTCCCATCCTCAAGATGCCATCCTGCAAGGGAGAGTTCACCAACCCCACTACGAACCAACTGCACCCGCTCAGTCTCTAGAACACCCGCCCCCACCACCTTATCTATCACCATGTTTGGTTCCTGACCAAGCTGGGTCGGAGTAGCGGTTGCACTGGGTCGCGGGGTTGTAGTTGCCGACGGCCGCGGTGTTGGTGAAAGCACTGGAGTAGGTGGCAGGCTGGTGGCGGTTGCTGTTGGTAGTGATGCATTGGGAATATAAATAATCTGGCCGATATACAAGCTGTTGGGGTCAGACAATCCATTCACCGCCAGGATATCCGCTACGCTCACATTAAACTGGATGGCCAAAGCACCAAGGAAATCGCCTTCCTTTACCTGGTAGCTGAGTAAGCCAAATGTAGGTGTAGCCTTAATGGTCCCGGTGATTGGCACGCCCGAATCAGTTGCCATATCCTGGTTGGAGCGAAGATTATTTGTTAGCACGGGAAGGATGTCCGATTGGGTAGGCGTGATTACGATAACTACGGGTGTAACCTCGATTGGCAAGCTTGGATGGCGCCTCTCCCACCATTGAAGAACAGCAATAATAGTGACAGCCGAAATGATGATGTTAAGCAGAACAATATAGAATAAGCGCTTAGCCTGCCTCATCCACTCCTCACCAAAGAAAACATAACATCAACAACAAAAGCTTTTCCCATGTATGCATGGAAGATGCCATTCAGAACATAGCTAGCCTTTACTGCCCTGTTTCAACCGGATAGCCAGCTTCTACCCAGGCAGTATACCCTCCAAGGATTGGGGTTACATTCGTGAAGCCGCTCTGGATCAGGTAGAGCGCCGCACCGGCACTCGATTCTTCCGCAAATCAGGTACAGTAGGGAATGATCCAAGATTTCGGGTTCAGCTCATCCATGCGATCAGGTAGCTCAGAGATGGGGATGGATACTGCACCTGGGATATGCCCGCTCACATATGTATCGCCATCCCGAACATCCAAAAACACTGCCTTCCCATCATCAAAAGCCGATTTGGCATCAGCAAGTGAAACTCGTTGGACTTGTGCAGCGGAAGCAGGCGTAGGCGTGGCTTCGACAGCACCCGGCTGATTATGGAACAATGCTATCATACCTGCGAGAAGCAGTAACACCCCCCCTACAATGATGATCCACGGAAAAATTCTTCTGCGCTGTTCAAACATCGTAATACCTCTTACATTTTTATTGATGTGCACCGGTAATGAAGGTATTTTACCCTTGATTTTAACATTTCTCTTGTTAATGGAGGAGACATCATTATCAATCCGGCTAAACTGAATTTTTCTGAGATGAAATAGGAATGATACTGGCCTTAGCTTGATTAAATTGTAAAAGCACCAATTATTACTAATTATTTCAAATGTTATCGTGCGAAATCTTGTCTAGAATGTAATTAATTAATCCATTAGTAATTTTTGGGAGGGAAATAGGCTAACAGTCAAATATTACTCTGCTTCCGGTTCGGGGATCTGCAGGAGAGTGCGTTCGAATACGGAGGGCTTAACTGGTTGAAAGCGTATTGGTAAATTTACACGAGAGATGGTGGGCAAGCGGTTAAAATTCAAAATCCAATCATCACAGGTGGAAATCTGGATGACCCAATCATTGCAATCTGCAGCGAGAGGGATTCGGAATGGGATCAAAAGTGATTAAAGCTCTGCTAAGGATTTTGGTTCTAGGTTGCACCATATTGCTGGTTTTCACAACATCTCAGCCAGTGTTGGGAGTGATGGAAAACCACACCAACCAGGCGGGCCTTTCGGGTGCAATATATACCTTTCATGGTGACATGCAAGTGGGTAACCAGCTTTCAGAAAACACCTGTCTCTACTGCCACCCCAATCCGCAATCAGCTGTTACACGCGATGTTATGCGTATGATGGATATCTGTTGCACAAGCTGCCATGGCAGAATGACCGAATTCGGAGACTTTACCCGCGTTTTTTTTGCTAGCCCACCTTCCTGTAGCTATTGCCATAACCAAATGGCCGTTACCACAGATGTGGTTGGATCTGCAGCGCAGATTTTTTTGGATGAGAGCGATCCAGTTTCACTGGCTGATCTTTTATGAGGTCGATCACAGCATAATCTGCCGCAGAATAATCGGAATGTACCCATGCAGTGTGGGAGTTGCCACACACAGAATCAAGTAGAAGCTATCTGGCATTTTAGGATGGAACAATAAATGCCAATTACTGGGGGAGACACTGAGCGTGGAGGGCAGTTCCACGCTCAGTCCATTTAATCCTGATCCACCCGTCAATCACACGATAAATCCGTCACTCCTTGCCACCCACAAGATTACCTTCATCGACTGTTTCGATCTTAAATCCTCGTTTGGACAATTGCGTCAGCAACTCTTCCGGAGATTTATACCATTGTCCCCACTTACGCGAGATGTGTTCTGTCCAGCTGTAGTCGTCATAGGTAAAAGTTTCTTCCCGTCCAGGCTCCAGGCGGATCTTAATCTTTGGCTTACGATAATAATCCTGTGCCAGATATCCCTCGTCCATTTGCTTCATTGCATCTGTGATCTCTTCTTCACTGAATTCGGGATATTTATCTTCGAAGAGGAAAAAGGAAACAGGATACCGAGGCCGTGGGGGTGGATTTTCGGCTGGATAGCCCATTACAAGCTGGACCAGGGGAAAAACACGCGGTGGTAGCTTATACTGCCTGGCAATCTTGTCAGCCATATATGGTGCGGCGCCTAAAAAACAACTGCCCATCCCGAACCTTTCCGCAGCAATCACCAAATTCTCTGCCATTAATGATGCATCCTGGATACCGAAGAACAGCATGGACAGGTCATTGGTGACCATTTTCCAGTTGCGTTTTCCCATGATCAGCTCCATACGGTGCAGGTCTACACAGATGGTAAATAATAATGGCGCTTTAAACGGTATTCCCTTCCCACGGGTGAGCAACAAGCTGCACAATTGGGCAGCAAAGGGTGCCTGCTGCCCGGCCCGCACCACAGCCTCCACTACTTCATCGGAAGGCATCTGGTCTGTATACTTGCGGATCGATTTACGATTCATCATTAAGTCGATCACATCTTCTGTCATATTCATCCTTTCCAAAAAATACCCTGGATCTGAAAGTCTACTAATCTTCCACGCATCAGTGCTCACGCTTACCAGTAATAATGCACAAGTCTACGAATATACCGGTCATAAACAGCTGCCACCTGAGCCATCTTATCGTCTGGTATAGGAGGGAGATCTGAAACCTTGAAGTTCTCATCCACCTGGGCTTGATTCTTCGCCCCTGGAATAGCACACGTGACGGCATCAAACATCAGAATCCAGCGCAAAGCAAATTGCGTCAGGCTCATCCCAGGAGGGCAGATGGCTTTTAATGCCTCAACAGCTTGTAAACCCACATCATAATCCACCCCTGAAAATGTCTCGCCACGGTCGAACGCCTCGCCATGGCGGTTGTACTGGCGGTGGTCATTTCCCTCAAAGCGAGTATCGGGTGTTAACCTGCCAGTCAACAATCCTGAGGCCAGAGGCACGCGAGCCAGAATCCCTATCTTATTCTTTTTTACTTGCGCAAAGAACAGTTCAGCCGGGCGCTGGCGGAACATATTGAAGATAATTTGTACGCTTTGCACATTGGGATACTCAATGGCTTTCAGCCCTTCCTCTACTTTTTCCACACTCACCCCATAGTAGCGTAATTTTCCCGACTTAACCAGGTCATCCAGCACACCGAAGACTTCCGGCGTATAGTACACCTGGTTGGGAGGGCAATGCAGCTGGAGCAGGTCGATAGCATCGGTTTCAAGGTTCTTTAAGGAGCGTTCAACAAATGCCGTCAGGTTATTTCGGTTGTAGCCTTGAGCAGTGTGTGGGTTCAACCTGCGACCCGCTTTGGTAGCCACGTGGATGTGGGGGTTACGCTTTTTAAGCCGTGCGATCAAACGCTCGCTCCGCCCATCTCCATATACATCCGCAGTGTCGAAAAAGTTGACACCTAGATCAATCGCCTGGTTTAATGCTGCTTCCGATTCTTTATCATCCACCGTTCCCCAATCAGCACCGATTGCCCAGGCACCAAAACTACACGCTGAGACCTTCCAACCGGTCCGTCCTAATTCGCGATATTCCATTAATCCACCTCCACATCAATCTACGATGAAAAGTTTTACGCCAGTCTCAGTTGACGAACGATGCGGTTCGGCATTATCCGCCACCTGGTAGCTTGTGCCCGGGGTTAAAACGAATTTTCGCCCATCTGCCAGCTCAGTGTGCAGCTCACCTTCCAGGCAGAACAAGATGTGCCCTTTTTTACACCAATGGTCAGCCAGATAGCCAGGAGTGTACTCAACCAATCGAACGCGGATTTTGTCAAATTGCTGGGTTCGCCAGTATGCCATTCCGCGCTCACCAGGATGCTGGGTAGCTTCGATTTTCGACCAATCGGTTGTCCCGAATGGAATGTTTTTTATATCCATTCATACTCTCCATAGAACATTGATGACCAGGTTAGATGTTTTTAGTGTGGCATTATTTTAGCACGGCTGTCGCGCCAGAAGCCAAAGTGGTTCTAAAGGATGATGACGAGCGTTACCAGCTATACGACCATTTCGCAGGAATTACACCCAGAAGATCACCAAAAGCACTCCTGCCACAAAAAGGACCGCTTCCGGGATCGATACCTGCAGTTTTCCAACATATCGAAGGTAATACCTGGTCCCATAAAGTCCACCCTCATGCAGATTGCTGGGAAATATGCTGTACTTTTCCCGCTTGATTGGCCAGAGCCACATGATCCCATCATCCGTCGCCCAGCTATCCAGGAGGAGGTGAGTGAAAGTGATCAGTAGAAATAGGACGCCCATTTCTGTACCCCCAATGAGCCAGATTACAACTGACAAGAGGAGATAGAAGATTGGGGTGTGACTGAAATAATCATGGTGATTGAGCTTCTCTTGGCCTGGCCGCCACATCTTGAATAAAACTGCCAGTGAGCTATCCAGGTCTGGCAAGATGCTCAGCAATACCATGATCCCTACTTTGGCAGGGGAGAGCTGGCCTTTAAGGATGAGCTTCTCAGCCAGACACCCCACCACCACACCCCCGCCAATATGACCAAAAGGAGTCATTGTATCTCCAATAGTTAATCTAGATTAGTTAAATAATAGATCTGCTTACAGTTATTTTATTACGTCTACGGGAACATTGCTGACTTTTTTCGGTACAGAATTAACCAGTGAATTGTTATTATGCTTTGACGGCCTAAGGGGACAAAATTAATAAACACGATGACACGAGTATAATTACCCGCATGGATCTCTTCACCCATGCCCATGAACAACGCATGCAAACCGAAGCGCCGCTGGCAGCCCGTATGCGCCCTCGCTCTCTAGAAGAATTCGTCGGCCAGGAAGATATCCTCGGCCCCGGTAAGCTCTTTCGCCGGGCCATCGAAGCCGATCGACTGTTCTCTTCCATCATCCTGTGGGGACC